>NZ_JBSFCI010000036.1:0-77059 GCF_053593375.1 Streptomyces sp. NPDC002309
CACCCCTTCCCTCCACCTCGCTCTTCCGATCCCGACCCCTCACCGCGGAGCGTCCCCCCGGCCGGCGCTCCCGACCCCTCACCGCGGAGCGTCCCCCCGGCCGGCGCTCCCGACCCCTCACCGCGGAGCGTCCCCCCGGTCGGTGCGGCCCTGTTCACCCGCACCGACCTCCACCAGCCGCACCCGCCACACCAGCCACGTGTGTGACGTCCTTGAACATGCGGGACGCCCCTGGCAACCAGGCGCCCGACGGACCGCCCGCGGACGGCACGCGGGCGGTCCGGTGCGCGCGCGGCCCCCGCCCCCTCACCGAACTCGCTCCGGCGCACCCCGGACATTCCCGCGCGATCCCCGACGCCCCCGCACCCACCGCCCGCGTCGGTGCTCGGTATGCCTTTACGCCATTCGTGTGACATTCTCAGCCAGGGCGGCAGCATCCGTGCCGGTCCCCGCGAAGTTCTTGACCGTGGGAGAGGCAACGCATGCGTATCGGACTGCTCGGCACCGGCCCCTGGGCGCAGATGGTGCATGCCCCCGTCCTGGCCGCACACGAGGAGCTGGAGTTCGTCGGGGTATGGGGCCGCCGCCCGGCCGCCGCCAAGGAGCTGGCGGAGCGTCACGGCACGCGCGCCTTCGACGACGTGGACGCCCTGCTCGGCGAGGTGGACGCGGTGGCCGTCGCGCTGCCCCCGGCCGTGCAGGCCGACCTCGCGGTGCGGGCCGCGCAGGCGGAGTGCCATCTGCTGCTCGACAAGCCCCTCGCCCCGACGGTCGCCGAGGGACGGGCGGTGACCGAGGCCGCGCGCCGGTCGGGTGTCGCCTCGGTCGTCTTCTTCACCACCCGTTTCCAGACCGAGCCCGACGCCTGGATCGCCGAGCAGGCCGCGAGCGACGGCTGGTTCGTGGGCCGCGCGCAGTGGCTGGGCGCGGTGTTCAGCACCGACGACAGCCCCTTCGCCGCGTCACCGTGGCGGCGCGAGAAGGGCGCCCTGTGGGACGTGGGCCCGCACGCCCTGTCGGTGCTGCTGCCGGTCCTGGGCGACGTGACCGGCGTGTCCGCGGCGGCGTACGGCCCGCAGGACACCGTGCACGCCGTCCTCGACCACGTCACCGGTGCCTCCAGCACCCTGACGCTCAGCCTCACCGCACCGCCCGCGGCGGCCGGAAACGCCGTCGAACTGCGCGGCGCGAGCGGGGTGACCTCTCTCCCGGAGAGCTCCGAAGGCGCGCACCCCGCCTTCTCCCGGGCGGCCGACGCGCTCCTCACCGCCGCCCGCACCGGCCGCCCGCACGCGTGCGACGCGGCTTTCGGGCTGCGGGTCACCGAGATCCTCGCGTCCGTGCAGGACGTGCTGGACCGGCCGCTCGACTGAGCCGCGCGGCCCACGACAGGGAGGGGGCACGGAACGGATGTCCGTTCCGTGCCCCCCTCCGTGGGACTCCCGGGCCACGCGGCCCGCTCCCGCCGCGGTCGAGCCCTACGCGTGCGAACGCCGCCCGCCGGTGACGGCCCGGTAGAGCACGAGCAGGATGAGCGAGCCGACGATCGCGGCGACCCAGGTCGACAGGTCGAAGAACCCGTCGATCGAGTCGACGCCGAAGACGACCTTCCCCAGCCAGCCGCCGAGCAGACCACCGGCGACACCGATCAGCATCGTGATGATGATCCCGCCCGGGTCCTTGCCCGGCAGCAGCAGCTTGGCGATGGCGCCGGCCAGAAGGCCGATCAGGATCCAGGCGATGATGCCCACGTGTCCTCCACCCGTCCGTCGGAATTGCGTTCCCCTTCCGGATGCGCGGAGAAGCCGTTGTCAAACCAGGAACCGGACGACTCCCCCGCCGGTCCGGGCCCTCGGCGCGGCGGGACCGGTCCCGGTCCCCCTCGACGCGCGGCGGGAAGCCGGCCGCCGGCCCCTCCGGTGAGGACGACGGCGGAGTCGTCGTCGACGGCCTCCCCGACCCGCTGTCCGCGCCACCGGCACGGCACCCGGCGCCCGCGCCCCACCACCCGACGTGCGGCACCCGGTCCGGCGTAGCAGCGTGGGGGTGTGGACACGGCCCGCGTGCTGTCACCGCTCCGGCGACTGGACCGGCGGGGCTGGCTGCGGGGCGCGCCGCCGCCGCGCTGGGTGCGGGCCCTGCCGGTCGTGCTGATCGCCGGCGTGACCACGGCGACGGCACTCAGCCACGATCCGCTCGACATCGGATTCCTGCTCGGCGCCATCCCGCCGCTGGCCGTCCTGTCGTACGGTCCGCTCGGGACGGCGCTGCTCGGCGGGAGCGCGATCGTGCTGCTGAACATCCCGGCGCTCCAGCTGGACCGGCCCGGGGACACCGATCTCTGGACGATGGGTTTCGTCGCCCTGCTGAGCGTGTTCGTCTCCTTCGTACGAAGTCACCGTGACGCCCAGCTCGATCTGGAGCGCACGATCGCCGAGGCCGCCCAGCGCGCGCTGCTGCCGCCGCTGCCCGAGGCGGTCGGCCCGGTCCGCTGCGCGGGTCTGTACCGGGCGGCGCAGCGCGGGACGCTGGTCGGCGGGGACTTCTACGACGTGCGGGACGGGCCGTACGGGGTGCGCGCCGTGCTGGGGGACGTCCAGGGGCACGGACTGGCCGCCATCGGGACGGTGTCCTCCCTGCTGGGGGCCTTCCGGGAGGCGGCGCTCGACCAGCCCGACCTGGAGTCCGTGGCCGGCCGGCTGGACCGCAGGCTGACGATGGACGTGGCGGAGAAGCGGCACGCCGACCTGTTCGCCACGGCGGTGCTGCTGGAGTTCGCCCCCGGCGCGCTTTCCGTCCGGGTGCTGGCCTGCGGGCATCCGCCCCCGGTGCTGCTGCGCGCTGGCCGGGCCACGGACGTCGCGGTCGAGGCGTGCACGCCGCTGGGCCTGGGTCTCGGCGGCGGC
Source organism: Streptomyces sp. NPDC002309 (assembly GCF_053593375.1). Lineage (NCBI taxonomy): Bacteria > Bacillati > Actinomycetota > Actinomycetes > Kitasatosporales > Streptomycetaceae > Streptomyces > Streptomyces sp. NPDC002309. The sequence continues at coordinate 2,907 of NZ_JBSFCI010000036.1, forward strand.
GTCGCGCAGCCAGGGGGGACCGTTTCGCTGGAGCCCGGCGACCGGCTCGTCCTCGCCTCGGACGGGCTCTTCGAGGCGCGTGACCCGGCGGGCGCCTTCTACCCGCTGACCGACCGGCTGGCGCTCCTGTACGAGAACGGCCGCCCCGGGCTGCCCGACCGCGTGTGGGAGGACCTGCTCCGGCACACGCGGAGCATCCACGACGACGTCACGATCCTCGTCCTCGCTCCCGGGGCGGCACGGAGCCGCTGACTCCCCGGCTCTCCCCGCGCGGGTCGAGCGGGCGCGCGACCGGGGGCGACGATGACGAGCGCGGGGCCCTGTGATCCCCCCTTCCGGATGCAGGGACTGCTCCGGCGTTGAATGGTGTAAGTGGACCCGATGACCCCACCGGGTCCGCGGCAGAACCCCGGACCGGAGGAGCAGAGATCATGTCGACGCCACAGCCCGACGCGTCCCGGACGTCCGCGGACAGCGTCACCCCGGACGCCCTCCTCCACCCCCGCACCGGCACGGACGTGTCGCCGGAGGACGTGGTGCTTGCCTCAGGCAAGGACCTCACACCGAAGAACCTGGAGTGGGCGCGGCGCAAGCTGGACCAGGAGGGCGACGCGGCGCTCGACAAGCTGCTGCCCTAGTACCTGCCGTCCGGAGCATGCCGGCGGCGCGGGTCCCGGCCCGCGCCGCCGGCGGTCCCCTCGCCCGACTGCCCGTGGGCCGGCGGAAGTCGGCGTGCGTCACGGGGGAAGTCGGCGTGCGTCACGGGGGTCGTCGCGGTGGCCGGTTCCCGCGCCACCGTCGATGCCTCACGGCACCTTTCTTGGCGGTCCCGCCCTTACGGAGGGGCACCGTGGGCTGTCACACTTCCGAGGGTGCCCGACTTCGACATGCTCGTCCTCGGATCCGGACCCGGTGGCCAGAAGGCCGCCATCGCCGCGGCCAAACTGGGCCGCCGGGTCGCCGTCGTCGACCGCGCCGACATGGTCGGCGGGGTCTCCATCCACACCGGCACCATCCCCTCGAAGACCTTGCGCGAAGCGGTGCTCTACCTCACCGGCCTCACCCAGCGTGACCTGTACGGGCAGAGCTACCGCCTGAAGGAGGACATCACCGTCGCCGACCTGACCGCGCGCACCCAGCACGTGGTCGGCCGCGAGGTCGACGTCATCCGCAGCCAGTTGTCGCGCAACCACGTCGCCCTCTTCGCCGGCACCGGCCGCTTCACCGACCCGCACACCGTGGCCCTGCGGGAGGTCACCGGGCAGGAGCGGCGGATCAGCGCCGAGCACATCGTGATCGCCACCGGCACCCGGCCCGCCCGGCCGGACAGCGTGGAGTTCGACGGCCGCACGATCATGGACTCGGACAACGTCCTCGCGCTCGAACATGTCCCGCGGTCCATGGTCATCGTGGGCGCGGGCGTGATCGGCATGGAGTACGCGAGCATGTTCGCCGCCCTCGGCAGCAAGGTGACCGTGGTCGAGAAGCGTGCCGCGATGCTCGACATGTGCGACGTCGAGGTCGTCGAGTCGCTCAAGTACCACCTGCGCGACCTCGCGGTGACGTTCCGGTTCGGGGAGACCGTCGCCGCGGTCGAGCGGCACTCCCGGGGCGCCCTGACGGTGCTGGAGAGCGGCAAGAGGATACCCGCGGACGCGGTGATGTACTCGGCGGGCCGGCAGGGCCTCACGGACGGCCTCGACCTGGACAAGGCGGGCCTGAGCGCCGACGCGCGCGGCAGGATCACGGTCGACGAGCACTACCGCACGCAGGTGCCGCACATCTACGCCGTCGGTGACGTGATCGGCTACCCCGCGCTGGCGGCGACGTCGATGGAGCAGGGCCGGGCGGCGGCGTACCACGCGTTCGGGGAGCCGGTGGGGCAGATGCACAACCTCCAGCCCATCGGCATCTACACCATCCCCGAGATCAGTTTCGTGGGGCGGACCGAGGACCAGCTCACGGAGGACCGGGTGCCGTTCGAGGTCGGCGTCTCCCGCTACCGGGAGCTGGCCCGGGGGCAGATCATCGGGGACTCGCACGGTGTGCTGAAGCTGCTGGTCTCGCCCGAGGACCGCACGCTGCTCGGCGTGCACTGCTTCGGCACGGGCGCCACCGAACTGATCCACATCGGGCAGTCCGTGATGGGGTGCGGCGGCACCGTCGACTACCTGGTCGACGCGGTGTTCAACTATCCGACGCTGGCCGAGTCCTACAAGGTGGCGGCGCTGGACGCCACGAACAAGCTGCGCCAGATCGACCGGATGGCGGACTGACCCGACGGCGAACACCCCATGGCCGGCTGACCCGATGGCGGACTGAGGGGACCCTCGCCGAGGTCTACGGGGCGGCGCGGGGTGCGTTCCCCGCGCGCCCCGCGGGGCGGACCGCACGGCGAAACGCCGGTTCCGCTTCGTGGCCGGCAAGCTCCTTGACGGGCGTCGGAGTTGGCACGGCGGCACTCCGCGGGATTTCGGCGGAGGCCCGTCTTGCACGGCCGACGCGCGGGGCTATCATCACTCGCACACACGGTGTGACCGTCTGACAACGGGGTCGGCCGACCCCGCCCCCTCGCTCCTCGCCGCCCCGACCCGAGGTCATCCCTCTTCGGCCGAGGGCGGGTTCACCCCCCCCCACACCACTTACGCCGCCGGGGCGATCCGCGCCGGCGGCGTGCAAGGCGAAAGCAGCGCAGGCATGCACAAGAGCACGGGCAGGGGGCTCCAGGCGGGCGCCCTCGGTACGTTCGACACCGTGGTGATGGCCGTCGCGGGCAGCGCCCCGGCGTACTCGCTGGCCGCGACCACGGCCGTCCTGTTCGGGGCGGTGGGGCTGGCGGGGCCGGCGGCGCTGCTGTACTCCGCGATACCCATGCTGGGCATCGCGCTGGCGTTCAGCTCCCTCAGCCGTATCGACGTGAACGCGGGCGCCAGTTACTCCTGGGTCGGCCGTACGCTCCATCCCTTCCTGGGGTTCATCAGCGGCTGGGCGCTGGTGGTGTCGGCGACCATCTTCATGGTGGCCGGATCGCTGCCCGCCGGGGCGATGACCCTGGCCCTGTTCGACAAGGACCTGGCGGACGACACGGCGCTGGCGTCGGTGGTCGGCGCGGGCTGGTTCCTCATGATGCTGCTGGTGGTGCTGGGCGGCGCCCGCCTCACGGTGCGCGCACAGCTGCTCATGTCGGGAGTCGAGCTCTTCATCCTGGCGGTCTTCGCGCTGCTGGCGCTGCTGCACTCGGACAACGCCCGCGCCTTCGACTGGTCCTGGCTCGGATTCAGCCACTTCGACGGCCTCTCGGGCTTCGCGTCCGGCGCGCTGGTCGCGGCGTTCTACTACTGGGGCTGGGACGTCGCCTGCAACCTCAGCGAGGAGACCCGCAACAGCCGCCGGACCACGGGGCTCGCGGGCCTGATCGGCATCGCGATCGTCTTCCTGCTGTTCATGGTGTTCACCATCGCGGTGAACATCGTGCTCTCCACCCGGCAGATCGAGGAGAACGGCGCCGACGTGCTGGCCGTGCTCGGTGACGAGATCTGGCCCGGCTGGGGCGGCAAGCTGCTCGTGGTCGCGGTGATGCTGTCGACCATCGCCACCCTGGAGACCACCCTGATCCAGGTGACGCGCTCGCTGTTCGCGATGGGCCGGGACCGCACGATGCCGTCCGCGCTGGGCCGGGTGCACCGCCGGTGGAACACGCCGTGGGTGGCGATCGCCGTGGTCGGCGCGGTGGCGCTGGCGATGTTCGTCGCCGCGAACGCGCTGGGCTCGGTGGGCGACATCCTGTCCGAGGCCATCTCCGCGATCGGACTGCAGATCGCCGTCTACTACGGCCTGGCCGGTCTCGCCGCGGTCGTCGCGTACCGCGGGATGCTGCTGCGCTCGCCGGCGCACTTCGTGCTGCGCGGGGCATGGCCGCTGCTCGGCTCGCTCTTTATGTTCTGGGTATTCTTCGAGTCCCTGGGCGAGTTGAGCGCGGCGGCGATCGGGATCGGCGTCGGCGGACTGGCCATGGGCGTGGTCCCGATGCTGTGGTACTGGCACCGGGGCAGCGACTACTACCGCCCGGAGCGGCTGGACGCGACGCGCGCCATCTCTCCGGACTACCCACCGGGCGGCCGGCCCACCGCGGACGCCCGCAGCCACGAGGGTCTCTCCACCGACTTCTGAAAGAGACCCATGGCGCGCGACCGCTTCACCCCCGACTTCGACCCGGACTACGGGGACGCGGACCTCACCGCGGCCCGCCACGACATCGTCATCGGCCGCTGGCAGGGCCTGCGCGAACTGCTGCGCTCCACCGGCTCCGACCGGGCCCTGCGCGGGCACCGGGTACGGCTGCTGGCGCAGGCCTGCGCGGACAGTTCGGCCGTGGAGTCATGGCTCGCCGCCGAACCGCACAGCGCGGACGCGCTGGTACTGCGGGCCGCGACCGAGACGGCGCGGACGTTCGACGTGGCCATCGCGGCCGGCCGGGGTGTGCCGATCGACCTGGAGCGCATCGACGGCACGGTGCTCGCCTGCCTGCGCGCCACGGAGGCCGCCCCGGCGGACCCGACGCCATGGATCTCGCTGATCTCCGTGGCCCGCCTCTACCCGCAGGGGGTGCGACGGGGCGAACTGGCGCGCTGGTGGAACGAGTTGCACCAGCGCGACCCGTTCAGCATCGAGGGACACCTCCAGGTCCTGCACTACTACTCCTCGCGCTGGCACGGCACCCACGGCCTGATGTACGACTTCGCCCGCGACGCCGCCGGGGTGGCCCCGCCGGGCTGCGCGCTGCCGGTGCTGGTGCAGTACGCCCGCGTCGAGGAGTTCCGCTACGCCCTGGACGCCGCCCGGGGCCGCCACTCCTCCGTCGGCCTCGGGCAGCACTGGGACCACGACGGTGCCGTCTCCGACGTACGCCGCACCTGGCAGCGCTGGATCAGCGAACGCCCGGACACCCCGGTCACCCCGGTCGAACTGCGGGACCTCAACTACCTGGCGCACGCCGCCTGCCATGCCGGTGCCACGGACATCGCCACCGGACTGCTCCGCCTGCTGGGGCGCCGGTACACGCGAACTCCCTGGTCCTGGACCGGAGATCCGGTGAAGGAGATCACCAAGTGGCGAGGCCAGTCGCGGCTCTGAGCACTGGCACACCGGGCGCGTCCCGTCCCGCGCCCAGGAGGCACCCGTGACCGCCGCTCCCCCACGCCGTCTGGCCCTGCTCGGCGGGGGATTCTCCACCGACGGGGACGGGCTGCTGGACGACTGGGTGCTCGGCCAGGCCCGCGCGTCCAGGCCGCGGGTGTGCTTCGTGCCCACCGCGAGCGGCGACGCGCCGGGCTACGTCGAGCGGTTCCTGGACGCCTTCCGGCCCCGGCGGTGCGAGCCGTCCGTCCTGCCGCTGTTCCGGCGGGAGCTGGACGACGCGGCGCTGCGCGGGTTCCTGCTCGCTCAGGACGTGGTCTACGTCGGAGGCGGCAACACCGCGAACCTGCTCGCCGTCTGGCGCACCCACGGTGTCGACCGGCTGCTCACGGAGGCGTCGGACGACGGCACCCTGCTGTGCGGGATCAGCGCCGGCGCCAACTGCTGGGCCGAGGGCTCCCACACCGACTCCTTCGGCCCCCTCACCTTCCTGTCCGACGGCCTGGGCCTGCTCCCCGGTTCGGTCTGCCCGCACTACGACAGCGAACCGGGCCGCCGTCCCTCGTACCGCGACGCCGTGGCGACCGGCGCGCTGCCGGCGGGGTGGGCCCTGGACGACGGCGTGGGGGCGCTGTTCCGGCACGGGGAGCCGGCGGAGGTGGTGACCCGCGCTCCCGGCGCCCGGCTGTACCGGGTGGAGCCGGACGGGCGGGGCGGAACCGCGGAGCGTGCGGTGACGCCGCGCCCGCTCGTCCGCTGAGCACCGCCGCGTCCGCGGCGTCCGCGGCCCGGGCGTCGTACACGTTCACGGCACGGGCGCGGCGCGCGGCGGAGCCGTTCACCGTCACGGGCCTCCCGCCGAATACGGCGGCCCGGCGCCTGACACACTCTGCGGTGTGCCCACGACCTTCGACGACCTCCTCGCCCGCGCCCGCGGCCTCGCGGTGGACGGCCGCCGTGCGGTCCTCGGCATCGCCGGCAGCCCCGGCGCGGGCAAGACGACCCTCGCCGAACGGCTCGTGCGGGAGCTGAACGGCTCCGGCCGGCCCTGGGTCGCGCACGTCCCGATGGACGGTTTCCATCTGGCCGACGCGGAACTCGACCGGCTCGGCCGCCGCGACCGCAAGGGCGCGCCCGACACCTTCGACGCGGCCGGGTACGCCGCCCTGCTGCGCCGCCTGCACGAGGACGCGGACGACGTGGTGTACGCGCCGGGCTTCGAACGGGTGCTCGAACAGCCCCTCGCGGGTGCGATCCCGGTCCCGCCCACGGCCCGCCTGGTCGTGACCGAGGGCAACTACCTGCTGCTCGACTCGGGTGCCTGGGCGCGTGTGCGTCCGCGACTGGACGAGGTGTGGTTCTGCGAGCTGCCCGAGCCGGAGCGCGTCCGCCGCCTCGTGGCCCGGCACGTGGAGTTCGGCAAGGAGCGGGAGGAAGCCGTGGCGTGGGTCATGGGCACGGACAAGCGCAACGCCGCGCTGGTGGCGACGACACGGGACCGCGCCGACCTCGTGGTGCGCCTGGACCGACCGCCCGGACCGGGCGTACGCGCCTGGACCGGTGGTGCGGGAGACTCCGGACACTGAAGGCTAGACGGGTTCCAGCGTCAGTTCCGGTTCGCCGTGGGCGTCGCCCGCCGCGTCCCCGATCAGGGCGGTGAACGCCTCCGTGCGCAGCGTCAGACCGCGCGGGTCTGCCGCGAGTGCCGGCGTGTAGCGTCCGGCGGGACCCCCGTAGCGCACGGCGAAGACGTGCAGGTCCGCCGGTGCCCCCGGGGCCGGGTCCGCCTCCAGGGCCGTCGAGGAGATCAGGTGCCGCCAGCCCTCGTCGGGGTCGCCGAAGACGCGCGGGTCGGCGCAGAGCGCGAACGCCGCCTGTTCCTGGGTGATCTCCGCGCGGGCGTCGAAGTGTTCGGGCCCGGACGCGGCGGGGTGCGTCAGCCGCAGTGGGCCCGCGGACGTCACACCCGCCGGCCGCGCGGTCCTGAGCACCCGGTCCCCGTCGTCCGCCGCGTACGGCATTCCGGCCAGCAGATACGGCGTACCGGGCAGCCGCTGCACGGCGACCGTCACCCACAGACGCGTGCCGTCGCTGACGTACAGGGACCGCACATGGCGCAGGACGCGCTCGCGGTCGACGACCGGCTGGCTGACCAGCTTGCCGACCAGGCCGCCACCGCTCAGGTCGCGGACGCGGACCTCGCCGAACGGGCGGCACAGCAGCAGCCCGTCCGTCACCGGTCCGAAGCCGTGCTGGCGGTGGACGGCGGCGGGGAGGTAGTAGGTGCCCGCCGCCTCGATCAGTGACGGGGTCATCCGGTCGTCGAACGCCACCGAGACACCGCCCGCGCGCAGTCGGTGGCGGGCCGGCGCGGTCGAGGGCGCGCGGTGCCAGCCCGGGGTGTCCTGGATCTGCCAGACGAGCATGAACGCGAAGTGGCCGTCGAGGCCGCCGTCGGGCCGGGCCGCGTGCCGGGCCCAGCGGGAGTCGCCCCGGTAGCGGCCCAGGTCGGCGCCGATACGGCGGCCGAAGTGGCGAAGGCCGAGGACCGCCTCGAAACCGCAGTGCTGTTCGCTGTAGCGGGGCCCGCCGAGGTCGAAGCCACCGCCGGTGAGGCGGGCGTCGAGATAGCGGGCGAGCGCGTCGCCGTCCTCGGCGAAGACGTCCTCGCCGCTGACCCGGTGGGCCTGCGCGAGGAAGGACAGGGAGATCGGGCCGTAGTTGTTGTCGTACGCCCCGCCGTGCTCGGGCGGCAGCAGCGCACCCCGGGAACCGACCCGGCGGGCGCGGATCCCGTCCTCGTACAGGCGTGTCGCGCGCCGCCGGACGTCCGCGCCCTGTCCGGGCGGCAGGTGGGGGGCCAGCATGAGCCCGCCGACGACACAGGCGATCGCCTGGTTGGCGGCGCGCTGCGGGTCGAAGAAGGTGGCCTCGGTCAGCCAGCGCCAGTAGCCCAGCCCCAAGCCGGTGAGTTCTTGCCGCAGTCGCGCGTCGAGGAGTCCGTCCGCCGCGTCCAGCACGTCGACGGTCTGGAGCAGCGCCCAGACGGTGCTGGGCCAGTCGCCGTGCGGGTGCGCGCCCGCACGGAGGACGAAGCGGGCGTACGGCAGTCCGCGGTGGCGCTCCCGCAGATTGGGATAGCCGGGGTTGTCCTCGCGGAAGACCCGCTCGCGCAGATGGAAGGCGAGGCTGCGGCGTACGGCGTCCGGCAGGCGCGGGTCGCCGCCGCGCTGCCAGGCGAGCGCCAGCAGGGAGGTGACGCCGAGGGAGGTGTCGCCGACGTCGAGGACGGCGGCGGGGTGTTCGAGGCTTCCGTCGGGCGTGATGCGGGCGAGGGCCTCCTCGGCGAGGGCGGCGAGGACGGCGTCGTACGCCTCGGGTGTGTCGGGCAGGTCGTGCAACGGGCGGCGCTGGTGAGGGAGATGCACGTCCGTCAGCCTTTCCGCGCGGCCCCGCCGGTGAACTCCGGAGCGGATGCCGGCGCGGTCGCCCGGCTCGGTGCGCGGGACCTCGTCCGTCGCGCGCGGGACGCCGGTGCGGCTCCTGGAGCGGGGCGCGGGAGGGAGTCCGGGGGGCGGGGACGGCGGGTACCGGTGCCGTACCCGTCGGGTGCCCCCGGTGCTCGGCGTGCGCCCCTGATCGACACGGTGCGTGAGCTATGTTGAAGCTTCGTGGGAAACAAAGGAGGCGCACCGGTGCCATCGCCGCAACAGGCACGAGCACAGGCGTCAGCGATCACCTCGGGAACGGGCGCACCGGAGGCGGAGGCCGCTCCGGCCTACCAGCTCAGGGCGCTCTTCGACCGGCCCCGGCTGTCACCCGGGCAGCGGCGCATCGCCCAGTACCTGATCGAACACATCACGGAGGCCGCGTTCCTGCCGATCACCGAGCTGGCCGACCGGGTCGGGGTGAGCCAGCCGTCGGTGACGCGCTTCGCTGCCGCCGTGGGCTTCAGCGGCTACCCGGCGCTGCGGGAGAAACTCCAGGCCATCGCCCTCGGTACCCTGGCCGGCGGTCCGGCCGGTGCCGAGGAGGACCGTGGCAACGAACTCCAGGCGGCGGTCGACTCCGAGATCGAGAACCTGGAGAACCTCCGCCGGGACCTGGCCGACCCCGGGCAGGTCGTCGAGATCGGCAGACGGCTGTCGGAATCGGCTCCGCTGACCGTGCTGGGCCTGCGCATCTCGGCCTCCCTCGCCGAGTACTTCGCGTACGCCGCACGCCGTATCCACCCGGACGTACGACTGGTGACGCGGGGCGGCACCGTCGCCTACGACACGCTGCTGCAGGCTCGCGAGGCCGGGGGCACCTGGGTACTGGCCTTCTCGCTGCCCCGGCACGCCCAGGAGACGCTCGCCGCCGTACGCCTCGCGCGGGAGGCCGGGCTGCGCGTCGCGCTGATCAACGACCTGGCGTTCGGGCCGCTCGCCGAGGAGGCCGACGTCACCTTCGCCACCGGCATGGGCTCCCGGCTGGTCTTCGACTCCTACGCCGCGCCCGGTGTGATGGCGGCGGCGCTGCTCCAGGCCATGACCGACGCCGACCCCGAGCGCAGCCAGGCCCGGCTGGAGGCCTACGAGCAGATCTCCGACCAGCACCAGTTCTTCCTGCGGGACTGAGCCCGCGCCCCACCCGGACGACCCTGACAAGGGGATCTTTCGTTTCACGGCACACATGAATGTTTTCATACGTCTTGCCAAGCGGACGGCATATATAAATACTGCTCGCGGATCCGCACCGCCCGGGAGGAGACGACCATCCGCTCACGCACAGGCCGACTCCCCGGGGCACCCGCACGGACGCCCGAAGCCGATGCCCCCTACCCGCATCGGCGCCCCGGGGGTTCGGTAGGGGCGGCCCCGGCTCTCCCCTAGGCCGGGACCGCCCCACCACCGCGGACCGCCTCGCCGGAACCACCTCGCCGGAACCACCTGGGCGGAACACCACTTCGGACCGCCACCGCCGACCGCCACCGCCTGACCACCTCCGCACCGCGGCACACCGGAAGCGATGATCATGCCCCTGACGTCCACGCGCACCAGCCCGGACTGGCCCTGCCAGGTGAAGACTCCCGGCAGCTACGACTGGGAGCGATCGGCGGCCAAGTGGCTGCGCGAGCTGGTACCGGCCCGGTACGCCGGCTACCCGGCGCTGATCCGCCACCCCGTACTGCTCGCCCGGCACGCACAGATCCAGGTCCAGCAGGAGATCCGGATCGCGCGGACCGCCATGCAGACGGCCCGCGCCGATCTGCCGCGGCTGGGCTTGCCCGAGTCGGTCATCGAGCACACGATCAAGCTGTACGCCGCCGAGGTGCTGCAGCTCCAGCACATCGCCCGCAGCGTACGGGCCGTCACCGAGGCGCTGGCGGAGCACAACTCCGGGCGCTGACAGGCCGGAACGGCACTCTCCTCGACGACCGCGCGGCCCCTCGGCGGGCCTTCGCGACGACATCTCCCGGGCGGACGCCCCCGCCCCCGCCGTGATCGCGGCGCACGCCAACGGGCCGCGACCGTGGCCCCGTTCGGACGCACAAGGGCGACGCCCGCTCCACGACCGGCCACACCCCGGGCGAGGTGCGGGCACGGGAACAGCCCGGAACGCCCGGCCGGATTCTTCGAGGGTACAGAGTTTGAGGGTACGGAGTGCCTTTACTGGTGGCACTCAGTGCCATACGCTGTGGCCGTGCACGGCGGCACGGGAAGCCGCGCACAGGCGTGCGCACCGCGTCGCGCACGCGGATTTCCCGCCGAGCGCAGGGAGTTGACAGCGTGTATCACCACTCAGGAACCGTCGCTCAGCAGGCAGCCGGCTCCGGCGTCCTCGACCGCCGCCTCCAGGACCAGGAGACCATGCTCTTCCAGCGGTGCGCCTGGTGCGGCACCGCGACGTACCACCGGCTGCTCTGCCCGGTCTGCCAGGGCAGCGACCTGCGCACGGAGCGCAGCCAGGGCACCGGCACGATCCGCCACACGACGGTGGTGCACCGCAACACACCCGCCGCGCGCAATGTGGCCCTCGTCGAGATGGCCGAGGGGTTCGTGGTGCGGGGCCGGGTGATGGGCCCTCCCGTCGGCATCCACAGCGGCGACCGCGTGCGGCTGTCCAACGCCAAGGACCCGGTACGGGGCGAGCCGGTGTTCCAGTTGGTCGACGAGCCGTACCGCGCCTGGACCTGACGGGCAAACCCTCACTGACGCCGCCCTAGCCCTTGACGGTGACGCGGATGCCGACGGTGCCCTCCGCCCCGCGTCGCAGCTTGCTGCCGAGCAGCGTGAGGCGCCCGACGATGCCGTACTTGCGGGCGATGAGCTTGCGGTAGCGGGCCGTGGTCCGCGCGTCGGTGATCTCGGCGGTGCCCGGGACCTGTTCGCCGGTCGGGTTGCCGCGCAGGTCGCAGGGGCCCACGAGGACGTCGGCGCGTCGCCGGATCCGCTTGACCTTGAAGGAGTCGGCCACCGTCCAGACCCCGAGCGCGTCCTCGTCGGCGACGACCCAGACGGGCGTGGGGACCGGGGTGCCGTCCTTGCGGTAGCTGGTGATCAGCAGATACTTGCCGGCTCCGAGCCGTGTGGCGTCCATGGCCGGAAGTGTAGGCGTGCCGCGCTCACTTCAGTGCCGCGGCCATCCGCCGTACGGCCTCCGTGAGGATCTCGGGCGAGGTGGCCAGGTTCAGCCGTACATGCCCGGCGCCGCCCGTCCCGAAGCCCGGGCCGGAGTTGAGGGCCACCCGGCCCCGCCGCAGGAAGACGTCGGCCGGGTCGTCTCCCAGGCCGAGGTCCCGGCAGTCGAGCCAGGCGAGGTACGTGGCGTCGCCCGGGCGGTAGACCACGCCCGGCAACTGCCCGGCCAGCAGCTCGGCGAGCAGACGCCGGTTCTCGTCGAGGCCCGCGAGCAGGGCGTCCAGCCAGGCGGTGCCGTCGCGCAGGGCGGCGGTGTGGGCGAGGACGCCGAGGTGGCTGGGGCCGTGGCCGACCTCCTCGGGCAGCCGGGCGAGGTCGGCGGCGGACTCGGGGCCGGCGACGGCGAGGGCCGCCTTGAGGCCGGCGAGGTTCCACGCCTTGGAGGCGGACATCAGCGACAGGCCGCTGCCGCCGCCCGGCACGGAGAGATAGGGCACGAAGTCCGTGTCGCCGACGACCAACGGGGCGTGGATCTCGTCGACGACCACGCGCACCCCGTACTCACCGGCCAGCCGGGCCACGGTGGACAGTTCCTCGGCGGTGTGCACGGTCCCGGTCGGGTTGTGCGGGCTGCACAGCAGGTACGCCGCCCGGCGCCCGCCCGCCACGGCCTGCCGGAAGGACTCCTCCAGGACGTCGAAGGCGATCCGCCCCTCCGGGCCGAGCGGCGCCTCGGCCACCCGCCGGTCCATGTGCGTGACGAACTGGAAGAACGGCGGATACACCGGCGGGTTGACCACCACCGCGTCCCCCGGCCCGGTCACCAGCCTCAGCATCTCCACCACGCCCAGCATCACGTCGGGCACGATCGCGGTGCGCCCCACGTCGAGACCGGACCAGCCCCAGCGCCTCTCGGCGAAGCCGGCCAGCGCCTCGGCGTAGGCGGTCCCCGCCGGGTAGCCGGTGTCGCCGAGCGCGACCGCGTCGGCGAGGGCGCGGGCGACGGGCGGCGCCAGCGGCACGTCCATCTCCGCCACCCACAGCGGCAGGACGTCGTCGGGGTAGGTGCGCCACTTTATGCTCGTACGCCGCCGTAACTGCGCGAGGTCCAGTGCGCGCAGGGGGTTCGCTGCACCGGACGACCGTCGCGGGTTCCTCGTCATGGACACACGATAGGCGGCCGTGGGACGGGTGCGCGGGGCCCCCTGCGGCACCGAAATCGCACAAGGCCCCGCAAAGATCAACTCACCGGTCTAGATTGCGTCTTGACACCGCACGGGGCGTCTTCCCGCCCTGCACCAGGCACCCCCAGGAGCTGATTCCGTGACCGAGAACCCGCCAGCCGCGGACGGCATTGCCCAGTCGCTGCGCGAGCGCATCAACACGTCCCAACCGCACACGGCCCGCATTTGGAACTACTGGCTCGGCGGCAAGGACAACTACGAGGTCGACCGGGCGGCCGGCGACCAGATCCGCCAACTGCACCCGGACATCGGCGAGTACGCCCGCGCGGACCGCCTGTTTCTGGGCCGCGCCGTCCGGCACCTGGTCTCGGACCTGGGCATCCGCCAGTTCCTGGACGTCGGCACCGGCCTGCCCACCGCCGACAACACCCACGAGGTCGCCCAGCGGATCGCCCCCGAGTCCCGGATCGTGTACGTCGACAACGACCCGCTCGTCCTCGCGCACGCCCGCGCGCTGCTCACGAGCACACCGGAGGGCCGCACCGACTACCTCGACGAGGACCTGCGCAACGTCGACGCGATCCTCCAGCACGCCGCGAAGACACTGGACCTCACGCAGCCGGTGGCGCTGATACTCCTCGGGGTCGTCATCTTCCTGCCCGACGACGACGACCCGTACGGCGTCGTCCGGCGGCTGATGGACGCGCTGCCCGCGGGCAGCCACCTGGTGCTGTCGCACACCATCACCTCGCCGTCGATGCCGGACGTGGACGAGGCCGTCGAGTTCTGGAACGAGCACGGCACCCCGAAGCTGACCCAGCGCACCCCCGAGGCCGTGACGGGCTTCTTCGACGGTCTCGATCTCCTGGAGCCGGGTGTCGTGTCGTGTTCGCGGTGGCGTCCGGAGCCCGGTGACGGCACCGAGCCCGAGGAGGTCGCGATGTACGGCGGGGTGGCGCGCAAGAACTGAGCCGGCCCGCCCCAGGGGTGAACGCTGCCGGACCCCGGCACGTATGGAGAGAGGGCGCTCGACGACCCGGGCGTCCCGCGGTGCCGACGCGCCGCGTGTTCGGGGTTCGGGAGCCATGCATGAGGCACGCACGACGACGGATCGTCAGGCGGGTGACACGGCTGGCGTCAGTCGGCGGGATCGTCCTCGGGGCGGCGATGGTCACGCAGGCGGTCGCGAGCGAACCCCCCGCCGCCTCACCCCGGGTGCTCGCCGGCGACACCGGCGCGGGCCCGGCCGAGGACACGGGCGCGGGCCTCGTCGAGCGGCTCGGCTCCTCCCGCACGGCGGGCAGTTGGATCGACGACGAGGGGCGGCCGGTCGTCGCGGTCACCGACGACGAGGCGGCCGCCGAGGTCCGCGGGGCGGGCGCGAGGGCGAAACTCGCGCGGCACAGCATGCACGAGCTCAAGTCGGCGACACAGAAGCTGCGTTCGGCCCCGAGGGTGACGGGCACGGCCTGGGTGGTGGACTACCGCTCCAATGAGGTGGTGGTACGGGGTGACCGCACCGTCTCCGCCGACGACTGGTCCGAGCTGACCCATCTCGCGGACGGCTTGGGCGACTTCGTCCGCATGGAGCGCACCGAGGGCACCTTCACCACCCGGATCAACGGCGCCCTGCCGATCCTGTCCACCGCCGGACGCTGTTCCGCGGGGTTCAACGTCACCGACGGGAAGACCGACTTCATCCTCACGGCGGGGCACTGCGGCCCCAACGGTTCGGTCTGGTTCGCCGACAGCAGGGGCGGCCGGCCGGTGGGCCGGACCGTCACCGGCAGTTTCCCGGGCGACGACTACTCGCTGGTGCAGTACGACGGCGGGCGGGCCGGCGACGGCGCGGGCGTCGTGGCCATCGGCGACGGCCAGGGTGTGCAGATCACGGGCGTGGGCGAACCGTCCGTGGGGCAGCGGGTGTTCCGCAGCGGCAGCAGCAGCGGGTTGCGCGACGGCGAGGTGACCTCGCTCGACGCCACGGTGAACTACCCCGAGGGCACGGTCTTCGGCCTCATCGAGACCGACGTGTGCGCCGAGCCCGGGGACAGCGGCGGGCCGATGTTCTCCGAAGGGATCGCGCTCGGTGTGACCTCCGGCGGCAGCGGGGACTGCCGGGCGGGCGGCACGACCTACTTCCAGCCGCTGCCGCAGGCACTGTCCGCGCTCGGCGTCCAACTGATCGCGTCGGGCACGCAGAACGCGCAGGGCGTCGCTCCCGCGCCGTCGGGACCCCAGAGCGCCGCGGCGCCCGGGACGTCGACGCCGATCTCGGCCGAGGCGGGCCGGGAGTTGCTGGCCCGGCTCGCGGACCCGAGGAACGTCGGGCCCGGTCTGCTGGTCGTCGGGGGCAGTCTGATGGCGCTGGTGGCCACGCGGTACATCCGTACGGAACAGGACCGCAAGGCGTACCAGCGCCATTACTCGGCCACTTGGGGCTGACGGAGAGGTCCGGTGGGCGGAAGGGCCCCTGGGCCCGCGGTGAGCGGGTCAGGCGGCCCGCGCCGGCTGCGGCGCCGCCGCGGCCCACTCCAGGACGAGGCGTTGGTACACCTCGCGCTGCTCGGTGCTCAGTGTCCCGCCCGACCGGCGCCACAGCGCCCGGATCTCCTCGTTGACCTCCGCGGCCGATCGCTCGGTGACGGCTTCAACACTGGTGGACATGGCGTGAAGCATACGGCGACCGGGGTGAAGGTGATGTGAGTAATCAAGAGCCAATCGGACATATCAGGCAGTGTTGCTGATCACGTCCATGTCCCCGAACCCGCCCGGCAGTTCAGGCGTCCGCCGTACCGAGCACCAGCACCTGGATGGCCAGGACGGCGGCGCCGCGGGCCCAGTCGTGGAAGTCGGACTTCCTGATCTCCAGCTCGACCGGGGCGGCCGGCGGGTGCCGGCGGGCGCGGATCGTCTCCTCCACCGTGCTCCTCGCCACATCCACGAGCCCGACCCCCTCTCCGGCGAGCAGGACCATCGCCCCCGATCTGCGGGCGGCCTTCACCTCGGGTTCGGCGCCGGTGCACGACCGCTCGCGCCTGCCGCGCTCGTTCGACCATCTCCACAACGGGCACGAGGGAAGCCACCACTTCCTGGTGCACGACTTCGTGACCGCGGTCGGCACGCGCTCGCTGCCGTCCGTGAACGCCTGGGTGGCGGCCCGCTACACCCTGCCGGGCATCGTCGCGCACGAATCCGCGCGGCAGGGTGGCGTACGGCTGGAGATCCCGGACTTCGGCGGCGCGCCCGAGGTCTGACGCGCCGGGGTGGGCCGGGTGCCCCGTCAGGTGCCCGGCTTGCGCCCGTACACGTAGACGTCGTCGCCCTTCTTCAGCAGCGACCAGTACTTCTTCGCCGCGGTCTTGGTCATGTTGACGCAGCCGCGGGAGCCGGGCGGGTTCCACATGCTGACGGCGGCGGAGTGGAACGCCTGCCCGCCGTCGAAGAACTGGGAGTACGGCATCGGCACGTCGTAGATGCTCGACACGTGGTCGATGTTGCGCCAGTAGATCTTCTTCAGGCCGGTGCGGGTCTCGTAGCCGTCGCGCCCGGTGCGGACCGGGACGGGGCCGTAGACGAGCTTCTTGCCGTCCTGGATCCAGCTCAGCTGGAGCGAGAGGTTCACACAGGCGATACGGCCCTTGTTGACCGGGCACTTCCCGGCCTTGTTCGGGTTCTTCCCGACGGCCTTCTGCTTGTTCATGAGGTCCATCACGCCCCAGGTGACGGGCCCCGCGTAGCCGATGTTCGGCGTGATGCCGTGCTTGGTCTGGAACGCCTGGATCGCCTTGCAGTCGGCGGTGGACTGGCGCCCGTCCACCGGACGGCCCAGGAACTTCTCCACCTGCTTCTGGTAGGGACCGGTCTGCGTGGTGCAGCTCGCCGCCTGTGCCGGGGCGGCGCCCAGCACGAGTGCGAGCGGCGCCACCAGTGCGGTGGTCCCCAGGACGACGGTCGCCCGCCTGCGAATCTCCCCCATGGGCTGGCCTTGTCTCTTCGCGTCGAATGCGCGTCTTCCGCGCGGTCTCTGCCTGCTAGACCGGTATGGGGAGGATTCGGTTGTAGGCGCGGGCCGACCGCGACGAAACGGTGACATTCGCAGGGGAGGGAGCGCCGCCGCCCGGCTCAGCGGCGCTCCTCGCCACGCCCCTTCACCGTGGTGAAGCCGGTGTTGACCGCTGTGATCCCACCGTCGACGACCAGGGTGGTGCCGGTGATCCAGGACGCGTCCCGGGAGGCGAGGAAGGCGACGGCGGCGGCGATGTCCTCCGGTTCCCCGACCCGGCCCAGGGGGTAGCGGCGGCGGAGTTCGTCGAGCCGGCCGTCGCGGCCCTGCCAGGCCGGGGTGCGGACGGTGCCGGGGGCGACGAGGTTGACGCGGACCCCCCGACCGGCGGCATGCCCGGCGAGGGTGCGGGTCAGCGAGCCGAGGCCGGCCTTGGCCGCGCTGTAGGCGTGGTTGCCGAAGTCCTGGAGCCCGTTCACCGAGCCGACGCAGACGACGGCGCCCCGTCCGGAGGCTGCCAGGTGCGGCAGCGCGGCGCGGCAGCAGCGGTACGCCCCGGTCAGCGTCACGTCCAGGTCACGCGCCCACACCTCGTCGGTCTCCTCCTCGAAGAGCGGCGCGTCGGGATGGCAGCTGTAGGCGTTGGCGACCAGCACGTCGAGGGAGCCGAACGCGTCGACGGCCCGCGCGACGGCACTCTCGACCGACGCCCGGTCCGCCACGTCGCACGCGTGCGCCTGTGCCAGGAGCCCGTCGTCGCGCAGTTCCCGCGCGGTCTTCTCGGCGGCCGCCCCGTCGACGTCGGTCACCAGGACGGCCGCGCCCTCCGCGGCGAGGCGCCGGGCGGTCGCGGCGCCGATGCCGCGGGCCGCGCCGGTGATCAGGACTCCGTACCCGTCGAAGCGTGAGGTGTCGGTCATGCGCAGACCGTACTGCCCGGGTGATCGACCGGGCAGGGGCCGTGCACGGGCCGGTCTCCCGCCCCGGCCCTCGTCACCGGTACCCGGTCGTGTCCGCCGGCTTGCCGGGGTCCTGGACCTCTACGAGGTAGCGCCAGGCGTCGGGGCGGCTGCCGTCCAGGTCGGTGAAGCCGTACTCCTGGGCGAGGCCGCCGCTGGACAGGGACCGGCCGTTGAAGCGGGACACCTTGGGGTCGGCGGCGAGTGCCGCGACGGCCCGGCCGACATACCGCGGGGTCTCGGAGATGGCGAAGTGCGGGACCTGGCCGAGGGCGTCGCGCCAATTGTCCTCGCGGACGCCGTAGTGCTCCAGCATCATCTCCGAGCGGAGCCAGCCCGGGGTCAGCGCGAGGGCGGTGGCGCCGCGCGGGCCCAGTTCGTGGCCCAGCGAGAAGGCCATGCGCAGGACGGCCGCCTTGGCGAGGTCGTAGAAGAAGTTGACCCGGTAGGTGTCGCGGTTGTACTCGGCCGTGCCGTCGGTCATCTCCACGACCAGACCGCCGGGGCGGCGCAGCAGGAGGGGCAGGGCGTGGTGGCTGGTGATCGCGTGCGTCTCGACGGCGAGCCGGAGCAGCCGCAGGCCGGCCGCGAGGTCGTGCTCCCAGACGGCCTTGTCCCACTCGAAGAGCTTCTCGCCGCCCCAGATGTCGTTGACGAGGACGTCGAGGCGGTCCTGTTCGCCGTCGATGCGCTCGACGAGGGCGCGGACCTGCGCCGCGTCGAGGTGGTCGGTGGGTACGGCGATGCCGTGGCCGCCCGCCTCGGTGACCAGGTCGGCGGTGTCCTCCAGGGTCTCGGGACGGTCGTACTCGGAGCGGCGGGCGCGGGTGCTGCGGCCCGTGACGTAGACGGTGGCGCCTGCCGCGCCGAGTTCCACCGCGATCCCGCGGCCCGCTCCCCGTGTCGCTCCGGCGACGAGCGCGACCTTGCCCCGCAACGGCTGTGACATGTCCGGCCTCCCGTGTGGCTGACTCCCGGAGAGAGCCTCCCGTGGCTGTCTCCGGAGACGAGCCTCCCGCGAAAGCCGGACATCCTCTGTCACCTTTGCCGGCCGGTCACTCCCCTGCCCGGCGGGGCGGGTCTCAGTGGCCCCGAGCGATCCACTCCTCCAGGTGCGGGGCCTCCGCGCCGATCGTCGTGGGGTCGCCGTGGCCGGTGAGGACCTTGGTCCCGGGCGGGAGGGTGAGGAGCCGGTCGCGGATCGATCCGATGATCGTCGGGAAGTGGGAGTACGAACGGCCGGTCGCGCCGGGGCCGCCCTGGAACAGGGTGTCGCCGGTGAAGACGACGCCGAGGCCCGGGTCGTACAGGCAGACCGCGCCGGGGGCGTGCCCCGGCGTGTGCAGCACGCGCAGGTCGGCACCCGCCGCCTCGATGACCTGCCCGTCGAGCAGCCCCGCGTCCGGCTCGCGGCCGGGGTGGGTCTGCTTCCACAGCGGCAGATCGTCGTGGTGCAGCCAGATCACGGCTCCGGTGCGGTCGGCGAGCGCGGGCGCGGCGTTGACGTGGTCGTTGTGGGCGTGCGTGCACACGATGGCCTTCAGGCGCCGGTCCCCGACCGCCGCCACGATCGCGTCGGCGTCGTGGGCGGCGTCGATGACGACGACCTCGTGGTCGTCGCCGACGAGCCACACGTTGTTGTCGACGTCCCAGGAGCCGCCGTCGAGGGTGAACTGTCCGGAGGTGACGAGGCGTTCGATGCGGGCGGTCATCACAGCACCACCACCGAGCGCAGCACGTCGCCGTGGTGCATCCGCTCGAACGCCTTCTCCACCTCGTCGAGCTGGATCGTCTCGGTCACGAACGCGTCCAGGTCCAGGCGTCCCTGGAGGTGCAGGTCGATCAGCATGGGGAAGTCACGGGACGGCAGGCAGTCGCCGTACCAGGACGACTTCAGCGCGCCGCCGCGGCCGAACACGTCGAGGAAGGGCAGTTCGAGCTTCATGTCCGGGGTGGGCACGCCGACCAGGATGACCGTGCCGGCGAGGTCCCGGGCGTAGAAGGCCTGCTTGTAGGTCTCCGGGCGGCCGACCGCCTCGATGACGACGTCGGCGCCGAATCCGCCGGTCAGTTCACGGATCGCCTCGACCGGGTCGGTGCCGGACGAGTTGACGGTGTGGGTGGCTCCCATCGTGCGGGCCTTCTCCAGCTTGCGGTCGTCGATGTCGACGGCGATGATCCGGCCCGCTCCGGCCAGCCGCGAACCGGCGACCGCCGCGCCACCGACGCCGCCGCAGCCGATGACGGCGACCGTGTCGCCGCGGCCGACGCCGCCCGTGTTGATCGCGGCTCCGAGGCCGGCCATCACTCCGCAGCCGAGCAGTCCGGCCACCGCCGGGGAGACCGCCGGGTCGACCTTGGTGCACTGGCCGGCCGCGACCAGCGTCTTCTCGGCGAACGCGCCGATACCGAGGGCCGGGGAGAGTTCCTGGCCGGTCGCGGCCAGGGTCATCTTCTGCCCGGCGTTGTGGGTGTCGAAGCAGTACCAGGGCCGGCCCCGCAGGCAGGCCCGGCAACGTCCGCACACCGCACGCCAGTTGAGGATCACGAAGTCACCGGGCGCCACCTCGGTGACGCCGTCCCCGACCTGCTCGACCACCCCGGCGGCCTCGTGGCCGAGCAGGAAGGGGAACTCGTCGGTGATGCCGCCCTGCTTGTAGTGGAGGTCGGTGTGGCAGACCCCGCACGCCTGCACCCGCACCACGGCCTCTCCCGGACCCGGGTCCGGTACGACGATCGTCTCGATCCGCACCGGCTCGTCCCGACCCGGTGCGATCACGCCGCGTACTTCCTGCGCCATGTGCTGGCCCCTTCCGTCTCCGCGCGTCCGTCCGTCCCGGCATCCGACCCTACGCGTGACTGATCGGTAGGGGGACGGTTACGGGGGTGTGCCGCGCCCGTCCAGCTCGGTTGTCAGTGCCCCCGCGTAATCTCTCAGCATCCCCTCGGACCCGTGAAGGAGCAGCGTGAGCATCGCACAGACGGAGACCGCCCCGCCCCCGTGGCGCATGCTCCTGGGCTATGTGCGGCCCCATCGGTGGACGCTGTTCGCGGGCGCGCTGCTGTCGCTGGTCACCGGTGCCACCGGGCTGGCACTGCCGCTGGTCGCGCGTGGGCTGATCGACGATCTCTCCCACGACCGTGCCGTCACCGGTGCACTGCTGGCCATGTCGGCCCTCGTCGTGGCCAACGCCGCGGTGGGCGCGCTCGGCGGGTACGTGCTCCAGCGCACCGCGGAGTCGGTGGTGCTCGGGGCCCGGCGGACCCTGTCGTCGTATCTGCTGCGGCTGCGGATATCCGCGGTGGACCGCAGCGAGCCGGGTGACCTGATGGCCCGGATCACCTCGGACACCACGCTGCTGCGCGAGGTCACGACGGACTCCCTGGTCGGCCTCGGCACGGGCGGGCTGACGCTGGTGGCGACCGTGGTGATGATGGGCTTCGTCGACCCGGTGCTGCTCGGCGTCACGCTCGCCGTGGTCGTCGGCGCGGGACTGGTCCTCGGCCTCATCGTGCCGCGCATCAACAAGGCCAGCCGCCGGGCGCAGGACGCGGTCGGTGTGATGGGTGCCTCGCTGGAGCGGGTACTGGGCGCGCTGCGCACGGTGAAGGCGTCCGGCGCCGAGCACCGGGAGGAGCGGACGCTGCACGCGGCGGCCGAGGAGTCCTGGCGGCAGAGCGTGCGAGCCGCCAAGTGGTCGGCGGCCGCGGGCAACACGGCCGGACTGGCGATGCAGGTCGCCTTCATCACGGTCCTCGCGGTCGGCGGCGCCCGGGTCGCGACCGGCGCCGTGGACGTCGGCACGCTGGTCGCCTTCCTGCTGTACGTCTTCTATCTGATGTCGCCGATCCAGCAGGTCGTCGGCGCGATCACCCAGTACCAGACGGGGGCCGCCGCCCTGGCCCGGATCCAGGAGGCGCTGCGGCTGCCCGCCGAGCCCCAGGCGTCCGCCGCCTCGTTGCCGTCGCCCGGCGCGCCCCCTGCGGCGCTCGCCTTCGAGGACGTCCGCTTCCGCTACGCCGACGACCTCCCGTACGTCCACCACGGTGTGAGCTTCGAGGTGCCCGCGCAGGGCATGACGGCGTTCGTCGGACCGTCCGGCGCGGGCAAGACGACGGTCTTCTCACTGATCGAGCGGTTCTACGACCCGGAATCGGGCGTGATCACGCTGGACGGCCGGCAGCTCACGGAGTGGGAGCTGCCGCAACTGCGCTCGGCGATCGGCTATGTCGAGCAGGACGCGCCGGTGCTGTCGGGTTCGCTGCGCGACAACCTGCTGCTGGGCAGTCCGGAGGCGGATGACGACGCCCTGACGCGGGTACTGAAGACGACCCGGCTGGACGGGCTGGTCGAGCGGCTGCCGAACGGCGTCGAGACCCTCGTCGGGCACCGCGGCACCAAGCTGTCGGGCGGGGAGCGTCAGCGGGTCGCGATCGCCCGCGCGCTGCTGCGCCGCCCCAGACTCCTCCTGCTCGACGAGGCGACCTCGCAGCTGGACGCGGTCAACGAGGCGGCGCTGCGCGACACCGTCGCCGACGTGGCCCGTACGACGACCGTGCTGGTCGTCGCGCACCGGCTGTCCACGGTGACGATGGCCGACCGGATCGTGGTGATGGACTCGGGCAAGGTCCGTGCGGTGGGGACCCACCGGGAACTCGTGACCGCCGATCCGCTGTACGCGGAGCTGGCGGCCACCCAGTTCCTCGCCACGGCCGGCTGACGGGGCCGCGGCGGCCAGTGCCGCGTCAGCCAAGGTCCGCCCCGTCGCGACGCCCGGCACGCCCTCTCGCCGCACCGGCCGAAAGCCCGAGTACGTCCAGTACGAGGGCTTCCGGCCGGCACGCCGAGAGCACGCTCCCCCACTCTCGCCTTCGCTCGAGCGGGAGGGGCCCCACGACGCCGCTCCTCACGGGCAAACCTCGACTGACGCGGCACTAGGTCACCGGACGTTGGGGAGCAGTCCGGTGACGGGGGCGGCCATGTCGGTGATCTGGCGGAGCTGGTTGAGGTCGTTGAGCCGCTTCATCTGGGTCAGCTGCGCCGACGGCCTCGGGAAGTCCTCCTTGTACTCGGCGGGGATGTCGCCGACGGCGAGGGAGTCGAGGAGGCTGACCGGGCTGAGCGCTCCGGCGCCCGGGGCGTCGGCCTCGGCCGCGCCGGCCGAGGGGGCGGCGAGTCCGGCGACGCTGACCGCGAGCCCGACGGCTGCGACGAAACGACGTGTTGAGATCATGCTTTCAGCAACGCGAACGGCCCCTGGCCGGACACGGTCGGCCCAGTCCACTCACCCGTCAGGCGCAGCCGCGCCCGGTGCCCCTCCGGTCAGGGCGGGGAGGACCGAGGAGCTCGCGTCGGTGACTCCTTGACCGGAGACGACCGGTCGGGTGCGACGGGCGGGCGGCGGCGCGACAATGGGTCGACGCTCAACCATGCGAGGGTCGCGACATGCGTGAGATTCTTCCGGCGCTGCGCCACTGGTACGCGCAGTCGTCCCCGTTCGGCCTGGCCACCGTGGTGGGGGTGAGCCGCAGCGCGCCGCGCGCTCCGGGGGCCGCGATGGCGGTGGGACCGGACGACGAGGTGGTCGGCAGTGTGTCGGGAGGCTGCGTCGAGGGGGCGGTCTTCGAGCTGGCCCAGGACGTCGTGGAGAGCGGCGAGGCCCGGCTGGAGACCTTCGGGTACAGCGACGACGACGCGTTCGCGGTCGGACTGACCTGCGGCGGCGAGATCACCCTGCTGGTCCGGCCGGTCACTCCGGAGCGCGACCCCACCTTCGGCCCCGTCGCCGAGACGGTCCTGGCCGGCCGCCCCGTGACCGTGGCGACGGTCACCGACGGGCCGGCGCCGCTCGGGGCGACGCTGGCCGTCTGGCCGGACCGGGTGGCGGGCACCCTCGGCACGCGCGGCCTGGACGCGGCGGTCACGGCCGACGCGCGCGGCGAACTGGCCCTCGGCGCGACCGGCGTACGGCACTACGGGCCGCGCGGGGAGCGGCGCGAGGACGACGTCTCGGTGTTCCTGCACTCGTTCGCGCCGCCGCCGCGGATGCTGGTGTTCGGCGCGATCGACTACGCGGCGGCCGTCGCCCGCGCCGGCGCCTTCCTCGGCTACCGGGTCACCGTCTGCGACGCCCGCCCGGTCTTCGCCACGCCGAAACGTTTCCCGCCCGGCGTGGAGGTCGTCGTCGACTGGCCGCACCGCTATCTGAGCGGCACCGGCACCGATGAGCGCACGGTGATCTGCGTGCTCACGCACGACCCGAAGTTCGACGTGCCGCTGCTGGAGGTGGCCCTGCGCCGGCCCGCCGCCTACATCGGGGCGATGGGCAGCCGCCGGACCCACGACGAGCGTGCCAAGCGCCTGACCGAGGCCGGACTCACCAACGACGAGCTGTCGAGGCTGCGCTCCCCGATCGGCCTCGACCTGGGGGCGCGCACACCGGAGGAGGTGGCCGTGTCCGTCGCCGCGGAGATGGTGGCGCTGCGGTGGGGCGGCAGCGGGGCGCCGCTGACCGCGACCAGGGGGGCGATCCATCCGCGGTCGTAGCCGTGGCAGGCGCCGGGACCGGTCAGCGGGGCGGCAGCCGGCGCGGCGTAACGTGCGTGAGCGTGCCGCCGGTGACGGTGGCGGTCATACAGGTGCGGTGCGGCCGGCGACGGCGGCCGGTCGGGGAACCGGGGTCGAGCCGCCGCAGTCCGCTCTTGGGCGTGACGGTCTCAGCGCAGGACGGTCACGTGTGAACCTCAGTCCTCACCCCGCACTATGTTCCACTCCGGTGCCGCGTGCGAGGTCCGTGGTCCGTCCGGGCTCTCCACTGCCGGGAGCCAGGTGCGCAGTTCGCTCTTCGCGCGCAGCCTACGGGCCTTCGACCAGCCGGTTTCGAGTCGGCGGACGACGATTTTGTCACTGGTGGACCTGGTCACGACGCAAACCTCTTCCTTCTGCGTCCCCTCGTACGAGTGTACGGAACTCGTGACCGTGTCCCCATCGACGCCGCCGGTAAACGCCGCGCGTCCCGGGCGCCGCGCTTCCGGCCCAATACAGCGCCGCGAGGGCGGTCGGAGTCAGCGGTCCAGGGCGATCTCGCTCCACACCTGTTTGCCGCCGCTGGACGGCACCGCACCCCAGGACGCCGACATGGCCTCGACCAGCAGCAGACCCCGGCCGCCGGTGGCCTCCCAGCCGATGCTGGTGGGCTTGACGGGCGTGCGCGGGGAGGTGTCGGCGACGGCGAGGCGCAGCCGGCTGTCGACGAGCGTGATGTCGAGGCGCACCTGACCGTCGGTGTGCACCAGGGCGTTGGTGACCAGCTCGGAGACGATCAGCAGGATTGCGTCGGTCTGCGTGGCCACGCCCCAGGCGCGCAGCGTGCGCCGGGTGAAGCGGCGGGCGTGCCGGACCGCCTCCGGGACCCGCCAGACCGTCCAGGTCTCGCGCCGTGGGAGGACTTCCATGCCGTCGTAGCGCATGAGGAGCAGCGCCACGTCGTCGCCGCGGTGCGCGTCGCCGAGCAGTCCGTCGGCGACCAGCCCCAGGTGGGCGGGGTCGGAGGCGGCGAGCCGCTCGGCGAAGCCCGCCATGCCCTCGTCGATGTCGGAGTCGGCGCGCTCGACCAGTCCGTCGGTGGTCAGGGCGATCAGTGTGCCGGGCTGGAGCCGCAGCGGGCACATCGGGAAGTCGGCCTGTGCCATGACGCCGAGCGGCGGACCGCCCTCGGCCTCGGCGATCTCGGTGCTGCCGTCGGGCTGACGCAGCACCGGGGGCAGATGCCCGGCGCGCACGCACCAGGCGGAGCCCTCCTCCATGTCGACGTCGACATAGACGCAGGTGGCGAAGAGGTCGGTCTCCATGCCGACGAGGAGCCGGTTGGCGTGCGAGACGACGACGTCCGGCGGATGTCCCTCGACGGCGTAGGCGCGCAGCGCGGTGCGCATCTGGCCCATGAGGGTCGCCGCGCCCGCGTTGTGGCCCTGGACATCGCCGATGACGAGGGCGACGTGGTTGTCGGGCAGCGGGATCACGTCGTACCAGTCGCCGCCGACCTCCAGACCGGCCGTCGCGGGCAGATAGCGCGCGACGGCCACCGCGCCGGGCAGTTCGGGCAGGCGGCGCGGCAGGAGCTGGCGCTGGAGCATGCCGACGAGTTCGTGCTCGGCGTCGAAGGCGCGGGCACGCATCAGGGCCTGGCCCGCCAGACCCGCGGACGCGGTGAGCAGGGCGCGTTCGTCGGGTCCGAAGTCGTGCGGGCGGTCCCAGCCGATCAGACAGGCGCCGGCCATCCGGTCCCCCGCGGGCAGCGGGAGCACGGCCAGGCCCCCGGGACCGACCTCGGCGAGCGCGGTTTCCAGCGCGGTCCCCGCGGGCCAGATCTGGGCGCGGCCCTCCCGCAGGGCGGCGGCCAGGGTCGGCATGGCGCGCACCGGGGCGTCGGGCCATTCGGCGCGCCACTCCAGCCGCCACAACTCGGGCCATGCCTCCGGTTCGGGCGGGTCGAGGACCGTGACGACGAGCCGGTCGTGCTCCAGTTCGGCCAGGGCGATCCGGTCGGCCTGCAAGGGCCCGCGCAGCGCGGCGACCACCGCCTGGCTGACGTCCCGGACGGTGCCGGCGGTGGCGAGCACGGCGGCCAGGCGCTGGACGCGGGTGACGTCGGTGACGTCGGACCGCAGCGTGGAGGTGTCGTCGACCGTGCCCGACAGCCGGGCGGGGACGCCCTCGCCGCCCGGCAGCAGCCGGCCGCGCAGCCGGAGCCACTTCGGGGGCCCGTCGGGCTGGAGCACCCGGAACTCCAGTTCGCGGTCGCCGATGGTCATGTGGTCGGCCTCGACCACCGACATCAGTGACGGCAGGTCCTCCGGCACGGTCCGGGCGAGCAGGGTCTCGACCTTGCCGTCGAACTCGTCCCGGCCGATGCCGAACAGCTCCAGGATCTCGTCGCCGACCCGCACCAGGCCCGTGTCCATGGCGAGGGCGAAACCGCCCGGCGGCAGCTCACCGCCCTCCTCGCGCGGTGGCGGGGCCGGTGTGGCGAGGGCGTCGGCGATCAGTTCCAGGCACTTGCGGTCCTCGGTGTCGAAACCGTCCCGGTACTCGCTCACGGCGAGCAGGCACCCTCCGCCGCCCGAGCGATGGGCGGGGAGCGCGGCCAGGGAGAAGTCGCG
The DNA here is from genome assembly GCF_053593375.1 of Streptomyces sp. NPDC002309. Classification (NCBI taxonomy): domain Bacteria; kingdom Bacillati; phylum Actinomycetota; class Actinomycetes; order Kitasatosporales; family Streptomycetaceae; genus Streptomyces; species Streptomyces sp. NPDC002309. The sequence goes on from NZ_JBSFCI010000036.1 coordinate 29,977, forward strand.
CGCGGCGGTGCGGCGGGCCTCCGCGCGGTCGGCGAGTTCGCCCGGGCCGAGCCAGACGGAGCGCCCGGTGCGGTGGGCGTCGGTCACCGGGGAGCCGCCGGCGAGCGGATAGCCGTCGCGCAGTCCGTACAGGGTCCGCGGTACGCCGGCCGTCTCGGCCGTGCACAGGACCTCGCCGTCGTCGCTGGGCGTGTAGAAGGCGGCGAAGGTCGCCCGGGCGAAGACGAGCGCCTGTTCGAGAAGGCGGTGCCTGCGTTCGGGGGTGTCGGGGTCGGCCATCAGCACGGCGAGGGCGTCCTCGGCACGCAGCACTCTCGCCCTGCGCCCGGCAACGCCCTCACTGACCACTTCCGTATTACAGCGCTTATGAACGCCGAGCGCAGCCCCTGTGAACGCAGTGCGGCCGCCGGGCCGTCCCGGGACTGACGACGGAACGGCGGACGGGCACCTCTACGACGCCCGTCCGGCCCGGAGGCGGCGAGTCCCTGGACGGGACCCGCCCGGCGCCCGGCGCTGGACGGGTGCTCCCCCACGCGCTTCGATTCCCAGGGCACGACCTGTGCGGTCGGGAAGGCGGTCGCTCTCCCCGTCGGCGCCGCTGCCGCGGGCGCGGTGACGACGGGCGGTCCGGTCCTCCCGCCGGAGGGCCGGACCGTCGTCAGCTCCGGGTCACTGGGTCCCGGTCGTCCCGGAGCCGTCCTCCAGGCCCGCGTGGTCGCCGCCGGCCTCTTCACCGGCGGCCTCTTCACCGGCGTCCTCGCCGCCGGACTCCTCGCCCGCGTACTCGCCGCCGACGTCCTGGCCGGCCTCCTCGCCGCCGACGTCCTGGCCGGCGCCGACACCCTCACCGGCACCCGCGCCCGCGTCGTCGCCCGCACCGGCGCCCGCTTCGTCACCGGCGCCCGCGCCCGCGTCGCCCGCACCGGCGCCACCCGCGTCCCCGCCCAGCGCCGCGCCGACGGCCTCCAGTGCCGTCGTGACCGGCTGGAAGAAGGTCTCGCCGCCGACCGTGCAGTCGCCGCTGCCGCCCGAGGTGAGGCCGAGGGCCAGGCCGTCCTGGGTGAACATCGAGCCGCCGCTGTCGCCGGGTTCGGCGCAGACGTTGGTCTGGATGAGGCCGGTGACCGTGCCCTCCGGGTAGTTGACGGTGGCGTCGAGCCCGGTGACCGTGCCGTCGGCGAGTCCGGTGGTGCTGCCCATCCGGAACACGTCCTGGCCGACGGTGGCCTCAGCCGCCTGGACGATCGGGACGGTCTGCCCGCCGCCGACGTCGACGTCGCTCGGCGCCTCGGTCGCCGGGTCGTCGTACCGCACGAGCGCGAAGTCGCCCTCGCCGGGGAAGACGGCCTGGTCGACGGTGGCGATCGGGGCGCCGTTCTGCGCGTCGGACCACTCGGCGACCGCGACGCCGCAGTGACCGGCGGTCAGGAAGGCCGGGGCGCCGTCGCCCGCGGTGACGTTGAAGCCGAGCGAGCAGCGGGAGCCGCCGCCGAATATCGCGTCGCCGCCGGAGGCGAAGGTCCTGAAGGTGCCGGCCGACTTCTGGACGGTCGCCATGCCGGAACCGAGGCTCTGCACGGTGGACTCCAGCGTGTCCCACTTCTCGCCGGTGACCGTGCTGTCGGCGGTGACCCTGATCTTGTTGGTCCTCGGGTCGACGGCCCACGACGTGCCCGGGATGGTCGCCTCGGTCTTCAGGGTCTGCGCGGCGGACTTCAGCTCGGCCGTGCTGTTCTCGACCTGGCGGACCGCGGCACCCGCGTTCTTGGCCTGGACGACCAGCTGGTTGTTGTCGCCGACCACGTTGATGACGAGCTGCTGGCTGTCCTCGTCGTAGTAGGAACCGGCGAAGGCGTCACCGAGCAGACCGGCGAGCTGCGAGGCGAGGTCCGAGGCGTCGCCCGCCTTCAGGGTCCTGGGCGCCGCGGCCGTGTCCTGGGCGCCGGCGCCGTCCTGGGACGCGTTGGCGTTCGGGAGCAGGAGTGCGGCCGCTCCGAGCGCCGCCACGCCGCCCACCGCGATTGCGACCTTGCGCTTCGGAATTCGCTTGTGACTCAAGGGTTCTCGACCTCCTGGAGGACGGGGTGTGCCGCCGTCTCTTGGCGGCTGCTGGGGCGCCTGGATGGCCACTGGTACGCACGGGGCGCGCGGGACGTTCAATTCCGTTTCTGCGCGCGCCCGTCCGCACACCGAATCGGCCAGGCTTCGCGCGCGGGCTCCGCGCGCCGGGAACAATCCCCCATATGACGATGACCACCGCCGAAGCCGACAAGATCCTCTCCGCCAACTTCGCCCCCTGGGTGCTGGGACTCGCCCTGTCCGTCGAGGACTTGGGCGAGGACCGCGCCACCCTGCGTCTGCCCTGGTCGGCGGCGCTGGCCCGGGAGGGCGGCGCGCTCTGCGGGCAGGCCCTGATGGCCGCCGCCGACACCGCCACCGTGATCGCCGTCTCGGCGGCGCGGGGCGCCTTCGTCCCGATGACGACCGTTCAGCAGTCGACGTCCTTCCAGCGCGCGGTGACGGAGTCGGATGTCCTGATCACGGCGGCGCTGACCAAGCTGGGCCGCCGGACGGCCTTCGCCGACATCTCGATGACGGCCGAGCGGACGGGGGAACTGGCGGCCCACGCGAGCACCGTCTACGCCCTCATGGGCTGACACGGCAGGTAGTCGGTCAGCGACGGTCCGTCCCGGACCAGTAGCGGAATCCTCGCTTCAGGGAATCTGCACATTCACTGCTCAACCACGTCACCGGGCCCCGGGGTTCTGCACATTCGCGCACCCCGGGGCACGCCTTTGGGGCGGGAGTGCCGGATTCACCGACCGGGCCGCAAGAGGCGGTGCGAGGTGATGCCGGGCGGCGTGTGAAGAAGTCGGCGAGAGGCCGTGCCCGCTCCTGCACGGTTGGGGACGGCTGGGACTCAAGTGCCCTGGTGCGACGTGTGTTTGATTGGAAGCCCGGCAGCGCCGCGTGCTTTGATCCATCGCACCGCAGGGTCTGAGACGGCTCCCCGGCCAGGGGTGCCCGGCGCCCGCGGCCGCGGCGTCCATCTGTCCCCAGAGGGGGCCGCTCCCCCCTTGTGAAATTGCCATACGAAGGGAAGTTCCATCATGAACTCCACCCCCCAGGTCGAGACCGTCGAGATCTCCGACGCCGACCTCGACAACGTCTCGGGCGGCCTCTCCGTCAACGCCGTGAACACCGTCGTCGGCGCCGTGGACGGCATCGCCCCGGTCTCCGGCGTGGTCGACACGGTCGTCGGCACCGTCGAGGGCGCCACCGGCCTGAACACCGCGGCGGTCACCAACCTGGTCGCCGGTCTCTGATCGCACGCCAGTGCCGTCGAGTCCCGGAGCCGTTTCCCGGCTCCGGGGCTCTTCGGATGCCGTCACCCAGTCCACCCCGGTGAGGGAAGATCCGTGCAGTTCCGCCAACAGGCCCTCGCCAAACTCCAGTCGCCCGAGGAACTCGACCTCCCGGTGCGCCTCGCGCGCCCGCAGGGCTGGCTCGTGCTGTCGGTGACCGTGGTCGCGATGGCCGCCGCGTCCGTGTGGGCCGTGTCCGGCTCGGTGACCTCCACCGTGAGCGCGCCCGCCGTCCTCACGCACGGCAGGGGCAGCTACATCCTGCAGAGCCCGGTCGCGGGCCAGGTCACCGCGGTCCTCGCCGAGGAGGGCACGCGACTCCCCGCGGACTCCCCCGTCCTGAAGGTCCGTACCGCCGAGGGCGAGACCGTGGTCCGCACCATCGCCGCCGGCCGCCTCACCGCGCTCGCCGCCACGATCGGCCAGATCATCGCGACCGGCGCGAACGTCGCGGCCGTCGAGAAGGTCGCCGACGCGGACGATCCGCTGTTCGCCACCGTGTACGTGCCCGCCGAGAACGCGGGTTCCATCCCCGCCGACGCGGCCGTGGACCTGACCGTGCAGTCGGTCCCCACCCAGGAGTACGGCGTGCTGCGCGGCCATGTGGAGTCCGTGGACCGCTCCCCGCAGTCGCCGCGGGAGATCGCCGCGTTCCTCGGCGACAACCAGCTCGGCGAGCAGTTCACCGAGGACGGCCGTCCCGTCGCCGTACTGGTGCGCCTGGACCGCTCCTCGGGCACCGAGAGCGGCTACAAGTGGTCGTCGGCGGACGGACCGCCCTTCACCCTCACCTCCATGACGACGGCCACGGGCTCGATCCGGCTGGCCGATCAGCGTCCCGTCGATTGGCTGCTGCCGTGACCACCGCCGCACCCGAGACCCGTGGCCGGCGCCGGGCCGCCCCGCCCCGGCGCACCGTCCCCAAGGGCCGCCGCAGACCGGTCCGCACCCCCACCGTCCTCCAGATGGAGGCCGTCGAGTGCGGAGCCGCGTCCCTCGCGATGGTCCTCGGCCACTACGGCAAGCACGTCCCGCTGGAGGAGCTGCGCATCGCCTGCGGTGTCTCCCGCGACGGCTCGCGCGCCAGCAATCTGCTGAAGGCCGCACGCAGTTACGGAATGACCGCCAAGGGCATGCAGATGGACCTGGCCGCCCTCGCCGAGGTGAGGACGCCGGCCGTCCTGTTCTGGGAGTTCAACCACTACGTCGTCTACGACGGCATCGGCCGCCGCTTCGGCCGCCGGGGCGTCTTCGTCAACGACCCCGCCAAGGGCCGCCGGTTCGTGCCGCTGGAGGAGTTCGACGGCAGCTTCACCGGCGTCGTCCTGACGATGGAACCGGGCGACGGCTTCACCCGCGGCGGACGCAGGCCCGGCGTCTGGGGCGCGATGCCGGCCCGGCTGCGCGGCACCGCCGGCACGATGCCCGCCGCCGTGCTGGCGAGTCTGCTGCTGGTCGTGGTCGGCGCGGCGGTGCCCGCGCTCAGCCGTACCTACATCGACATGTTCCTGATCGGCGGGCAGACCTCGCTGCTGGACGTGCTGTTCGCGTCCATGGGTGCCTGTGTGGCGCTGACGCTGGTCCTGACCTGGCTGCAGCAGGCCAATCTGCACCACGGGCGCATCATCTCCTCGACCCTGTCCAGCGCGCGTTTCCTGCGCCATCTGCTGCGGCTGCCGGTCACCTTCTTCTCCCAGCGCAGCCCGGCCGACCTGGTGCAGCGCCTCCAGTCCAACGACGCGGTGGCCGAGACGCTGGCGCGCGACCTGGCCTCGGCGGGCGTGGACGCCGTGGTCGTGGTGCTCTACGCCGTGCTCCTCTACACCTACGACCCCCAGCTCACCTTCGTCGGCATCGGGGTCGCTCTGCTGAACGTCGTCGCGATGCGCGTCGTCATCCGGCTGCGCGCCACCCGTACCGCCAAGCTGCGCGCGGACAACGCCCGCCTGACCAACACGGCGTACACCGGCCTCCAGCTGATCGAGACGATGAAGGCGACCGGCGGCGAGGACGGCTACTTCCGCAAGTGGGCCGGGCAGCACGCCACCACCCTGGAGGAACAGCAGCGGCTCGGCGTGCCGAGCGCCTGGCTGGGTGTGGTCGCGCCGACGCTCGCCACGCTGAACAGCGCCCTGATCCTGTGGATCGGCGGAATGCGCGCGATCGAGGGCGCCATCTCCGTGGGTCTGCTGGTCGCCTTCCAGGCGCTGGTCACCCGGTTCACCGCCCCACTGACCCGGCTCAACGGCGTCGCGGGCCGCATCCAGGACTTCGCGGCCGACGTGGCCCGCCTCAAGGACGTGGAGAACTTCCGCACCGACCCGCTGTACGACCGCGCGGGCGGCGACTCCACCCGCAGACTGCACGGCCACGTCGAGCTGGAGAACATCTCCTTCGGCTACAGCCCCCTCGACAAACCGCTGCTGAGCGGCTTCGACCTGACGGTCGGACCGGGTCAGCAGGTCGCGCTCGTGGGCGGCTCGGGCAGCGGCAAGTCGACCGTCTCCCGGCTCATCTCGGGCCTGTACGCACCGTGGGAGGGCGTGATCCGCATCGACGGGCAGCGCCTGGAGGACATCCCGCGCGGCGCGCTCGGGGCCTCCGTCTCCTTCGTCGACCAGGACGTGTTCCTGTTCGAGGGCTCGGTGCGGGACAACGTGGCGCTGTGGGACCCGTCCATCCCGGACGAGGCGGTGCTGGAGGCGCTCAAGGACGCCGCGCTGCACGACGTCGTCATGCGCCGCCCCGGCGGCATCCACAGCCCGGTCGAGCAGGACGGCCGCAACTTCTCCGGCGGGCAGCGCCAACGGCTGGAGATCGCACGGGCGTTGGTGCGCCGGCCGAGCGTCCTCGTGCTGGACGAGGTGACCAGCGCGCTGGACGCCGAGACCGAGCTGGCCGTGATGGACAACCTGCGCCGGCGCGGCTGCGCCTGCGTGGTGATCGCACACCGGCTCAGCACCGTGCGGGACAGCGACGAGATCGTCGTGCTCCAGCACGGCGCGATCGTGGAGCGCGGCCGGCACGTGGAACTGGTCGCGCGCGGCGGCGCGTACGCGGCGCTGGTCAGGGAGCGGTGAGATGACGACCGTGCAGGGCGACGACTATGTCCTCGGGGCACTCGGCCAGGTGGGCACGCCCCTCGACTGCGCCGGGGCCGGCCGGCTGGACCTGGAGGGACCGCAGGCGCTGTGGCTGGTCGCGGCGGGCGCACTGGACCTGTTCGCGGTGGACGCGGCACAGCAGGGTCACTGGCACCACCTCGGCCGGCTGGAGGCGGGCACGCTGCTGCTCGGCCCCGTCCCGGGCCCGCAGCACACGCTGATCGCCCGTCCGGTCAGGGACTGCGTGGTGCACCGCATCGGGCTGCGTGAGCTGTACCAGCCGGCGGTGACCCAGACGTGGTCGTACGACGACTACGGCAACCCGCAGTACGTCCCGCCGACGACGAGTCCGCTGGAGTACGCGCTCGCGCTCGGCGTCGGCCGCGGCCTGTCGGTCCTCTTCCAGGCGCCGACGGCCGGGGAACGGGCCTCCGAGGTCACCGACGAGGACGTGTTCTGGATGCAGGTGCCGCCCGGCAGCGTCCAGTACGGCTCGCTGTACGGCGCGGAGTCGGCGGCCGACCTGCTGACGGACCCCGCGCTCTGGCAGAGCATGGTCGACCAGCAGTACCGGCTGCTGACCACGCTCGACCGCTGGATCGAGCAGCTGGAGCGCACGCACGAGACCCGCACGGCCGCCGGCATCAGGGCCGGTGAGCAGGTGCGCGCGCAGGCCGACCGGACATTGCTCGCGGCGATCGGCAAGCCGTCGGCCCAGCGCACCACCGCCGCTGACGCGGACGCCACCTACGCCGCGTCCCGGCTGGTCGCCGCCGCGGCCGGGATCACGCTGGCCGACCCCGGGCACGGTGGCTCCGAGAGCGACCGTCTCGACCCGGTCGAGCGCATCGCCCTCGCCTCGCGTGTCCGTACCCGCGCGGTACGGCTGGACGGCGCCTGGTGGCGTGACGACGTGGGCCCGATGGTGGGTCACCGGGCGTTGTCGGGGGCGCCGGTCGCCCTGCTGTGGCGGCGGGGCGGCTATGTGGCCGTGCATCCGGCGACCGGACGCGAGACGCCGGTCGAGAAGGCCAACGCGCCGGAGTTCGAGCCGCGCGCGGTGATGTTCTACCGGCCGCTGCCCGAACGCCCCCTCGGTCCGCTCGGGCTGCTCCGGTTCTGTGTGCGCGGCACGCGCCGGGACGTGACCGGGCTGCTGCTCAGCGGGCTGGTGACGGTGGCGATCGGCTCGCTGGTGCCGATCGCGACCGGCAAGGTGCTCGGTGAGTTCGTGCCGAAGGCACAGGCGGGACTGATCGCGCAGGTCTGTCTGGCGGTGATGGTCAGCAGCGTCGTCGCGGCGGCCTTCATGCTGCTGCAGAACATGACCATCCTGCGCCTGGAGGGCCGTATCGAGGCGACGCTGCAACCGGCCGTGTGGGACCGGCTGCTGCGGCTGCCGACGAAGTTCTTCACCGGCCGGAGCACAGGGGAGCTGGCCGGCGCGGCCATGGGCATCAGCGCGATCCGCAGGCTGCTCGCGGGGGTCGGCCCGACCGTCGCCCAGTCGGTGACGGTGGGGGCGATGAATTTGGGGCTGCTGCTCTGGTACAGCGTGCCGATGGCGCTGGCCGCGATGGGCATGCTCGTCGTCATCGCCGGTGTCTTCCTCGGTCTCGGGCTGTGGCAGGTGCGCTGGCAGCGACGGCTGACCGTGCTCACCAACAAGCTCAACAACCAGGCCTTCCAGACCCTGCGCGGGCTGCCCAAGCTGCGGGTCGCGGCGGCCGAGAACTACGCGTACGCCGCCTGGGCGCGCGAGTTCGCGCGCAGCCGGGAGCTCCAGCAGCGCCTCGGCCGGATCAAGAACCTCACCACCGTGCTCGGCGCGATCTATCTGCCGCTGTGCTCGCTGGTGATGTTCATGCTGCTCGCGGGGCCGGCGCGGGGCTCGATGTCCGCCGCCGCCTTCCTCGCCTTCAACACCTCGGTGACGATGCTGCTCACCTCGGTCACCCAGATCACGGGCGCGTTCGTGTCGCTGGTGGCCGCGCTCCCCCTGTACGAGCAGATCAAGCCGGTGCTGCGGGCGACGCCGGAGGTGCGCACGGCCAGCACCCGGCCGGGGCCGCTGTCCGGGGCCCTGGAGGCGCGGCGGCTCTCGTTCCGCTACTCGGACGACGGGCCGCTGGTCCTGGACGACGTGTCCTTCGAGGTGCGTCCGGGTGAGTTCGTGGCGGTCGTCGGGCCCTCCGGGTGCGGCAAGTCGACACTGCTGCGGCTGCTCATCGGCTTCGACAAGCCGGTCTCCGGGAGTGTGCTGTACGACGGTCAGGACCTGGCGGCGCTCGACCAGTCCGCCGTGCGGCGCCAGTGCGGTGTGGTGCTCCAGCACGCGCAGCCGTTCAACGGCTCGATCCTGGACGTCATCTGCGGCACCGAGCCGTACACGCCGGAGGAGGCGATGGCGGCGGCCGAGATGGCGGGCCTCGCCGAGGACATCAAGCGGATGCCGATGGGTCTGCACACCATCGTCGCGGGCAACGGGGCGGTCTCCGGCGGCCAGCGGCAGCGGCTGATGATCGCGCAGGCGCTGATCCGCCGGCCGCGCATCCTGTTCTTCGACGAGGCGACCAGCGCCCTCGACAACGAGACGCAGCGCAGGGTCATCGAGAGCACGAAGGCCCTCAACGCGACCCGTGTCGTCATCGCCCACCGCCTGTCGACGGTGCTGGACGCCGACCGCGTCATCGTGATGGAGGAGGGCAAGATCGCCCAGCAGGGACCGCCGGCGCGACTGCTCGCGGACACCGGCGGCCGGCTGCACGAGCTGGTGCGGCGGCAGTTGGCGTAGTCACTCCTGGCCGGGGACGGGCGCGCCGGAAGGGATGCCCGCCTCGATGTACCCCTGGTAGATCTCCCGCCAGGGTGCCCCGGCACCCGCGTGCGGTCCCTCGAAGCGCTCGCCCCGCGCCTTGGCGTCCAGGGCGGCCAGGCAGACCTCCCAGCCGGCTCCGTTGCGGGCGGCCGTGTCGGTGGCGGCGAGCACGTTGGTCAGGGTGAAACGGGTGCTCCTGCCGTCGGTCTCCTCCAGGTCGAAGTGGACCTCGTCGCCGCCCCACTCGAAGGACAGGTGCCGGGGCGGGTCGACGGCGATCACCTCGCCGGTGGAGTCCTCCATGTGGGGGTCGCCCCCGAAGGTGACGCGGCCGCCGGGGCGCATGTCGAACTCGGCACGGGAGGGGAACCACTCGGCGAGTTCGACGGGGTCGGTGACGAAGTGCCAGACGCGGTCGATCGGGTGGTCGTAGGTGCGGCTGAACCGGATCGCGGGGCGGCCGTCGTCCAGGGTCAGGTAGGTGCCGGTGAGGTCGGCGGTCATGGTGGATCAGTCCTTCGGTGGGGGTTGTGCGATGGCGTCCGACGCCGCGTCGAGCCGCCGGCCCAGGGTGTCCAGGCCGCGGTTCCACAGCGTGCGGTACGGGGCGAGCCAGGCGTCGAGTTCGGCGATCGGGGTCGGGTCGAGGGCGTAGACGCGGCGCTGCGCGTCCTGTCGTACCCGCACCAGGCCCGCCTCCCTCAGCACCTTCAGGTGCTTGGAGGTGCTCGGCTGGCTCAGACCGCACGCCTGCGCGATCTCCCCCACGGGACGTGGCCGCTCCAGCAGGAGGGCGACGACGGCCCGCCGGTGGGGATCGGCGAGGGCGGTCCAGAGCGAGGTGTCGGACATGGAGAAAATATGCCTCCATGGTTATATTCCTGTCAAGGAATGTCCGAGCGGGGCTCGGCGCGGCTTCGGCGTCCTGGTGCATTTCTGCGGCGCGCGGGGGCGGAGACAGTTGGGGCGGACCGTGAGCGGGTACCAGCCCGACCATGCGAATCAGCGTGGTGGACGTGGGATCGAGAACGGTCCGGCTGGTGGTGGCGGACGCGGAGGGCGGTGTCCCGCTGCCGGTTCACACCGCCAAGTGGCGGCTGCGGCTGTCCGAGCACGTCGGGACCGGGGAGAGGATTCCCGAGGAGTCCGTGGCGCGGCTGGCGGAGGCGGTCGCCGAGGCGAGCCGCACGTCGCAGCGGTGGGGTGCGGCGGGCACGCTGGCCTTCGCCACGACGATCGTGCGCAGCGCCCCGAACCGGCTGGAGGTGCTGCGCGCCGTCCGGGCCCGGACCGGGGTGGAACTGTGCACGCTGCCCGGCGAGGTGGAGGCCGAGCTGACGTTCCTCGCGGCGCGGCGCTGGATGGGGTGGCGGTCGGGGCCCCTGGCACTGCTGGACATCGGGGGCGGCACGTTCGAAGTGGCGTTCGGGCGGGGACGCCTGCCGGACTTCGTGGCCTCGCTGCCGCTGGGCGCGGGCCGGCTGACGCACGAGTTCTTCCCCTCGCCGGACCGGCCGTCGCACGACCAGGTGAGGGCGCTGCGCCGCGAGGTACGGCACCAACTGCGTGACGTCGGCGCGCGCATCCGCTGGGAGGGGCCGCGGTCCGCCGTCGTCACCTCGCGGACCTTCCAGCAGCTGGGCCGGCTGTGCGGCGCCGTGCCGGGGCGCGAAGGACCCTTTGCCGAAAGGCAGTTGCGGCGCGCGGATCTCCGCGCGGCGATGACCCGGCTGGCCGCCCTGCCTCCCGCCGAGCGGGCCCGTCTGCCGGGCATCTCCGCACCGCGCGCCGGACAGAGCCTGGCCGGCGCGGTGATCGGGCACACGGCCATGAAGGTGACCGGGCTGAAGAGGGTCACCGTGTGCCCGTGGGCGATCCGCGAGGGTGTGCTGCTGCGCCATATCGAGGAGGGCGCGTCCTGGTGGGCGGAGGTCTGCCGGCTGAGCGGGGAGACCGCGCCGCCCGACCCGGTACCGCTGCGGATCGCGGCCGTCACGTCCTGACGCCGCCGTCAGACGGGGGATGAACGGAGGGGCCGGCCCGGTCACGGCAGCCGGCGGGGGGCCGTGCTCACGCGACCACGCCGCCGGCTCACCGCATCCGAGCCGCGTCGCCGGTCACGACGACCCCCGTGACCCGATCACGGGCGACGGGCACGGCCTCGCCGTCGTCCTCCTTCTCGTTCTCGTTCCCGACGGCGCGCGGGACCTCGGCCCCCAGGAGTCGCGCGAACCCGCATCCCCGTCCGACGGGAGTCCCGGCCCCGCCCGGGTACTCGGTCCCGTATGACGGACGACCCTCAGGAACCACGCCTGCCACCCGCCCGCGGCCCCCTCTCCGCCTCGGTCGTCGCGTATCTCCGGGGCACGGGCCCGCTGCCCGGCACCGAGGAGGCCGCGGGCGCGGCCCCGTACGGCGAGGACCTCCAGCTCGCCCTCTACCTCTGCTACGAGCTCCACTACCGCGGCTTCGCGGGCGTGGGCGAGGACCGCGAGTGGGATCCCGGCCTGCTGGGTGCCCGCGCCGCGCTGGAGGACCGCTTCCTGACCGCCCTGCGCGCCGACACCCCGGCCCACGACGACGTCGAGGGCGCGCTCGCGGAGATCCTCGTCGAGCCGGTCGACGGCTCCGGGATCAGCCACTACCTGTGCGACGACGGCGAACTGTGGCAGCTGCGCGAGTACGCGGCGCAGCGTTCGCTGTACCACCTCAAGGAGGCGGATCCCCACGCCTGGGTGCTTCCCCGGCTGTGGGGCAGGGCGAAGGCGGGGATGGCGGCGGTGGAGTTCGACGAGTTCGGCGGCGGCCGCCCGGACCGCGTCCACGCCCTGCTGTTCGCCCACCTGATGGCGGACCTGGGCCTGGAGACGACGTACGGGCACTACCTGGACGCCGCCTGCGGCGAACTCCTCGCCACGGTGAATCTCATGTCCCTGTTCGGACTGCACCGCTCGCTCCGGGGTGCCCTGGTGGGCCACTTCGCCGCCGTGGAGATCACCTCGTCGCCGGGCTCCCGGCGACTCGCGGAGGCCATGCGCAGGACGGGGGCCGGCCCGGCCGCCGAGCACTTCTACGACGAGCACGTCGAGGCCGACGCCGTGCACGAACAGGTCGTACGGCACGACGTCATCGGTGGCCTGCTGGACCAGGAACCGCGTCTGGCCCGGGACGTCGCCTTCGGTGTCGACGCGACCGGGTACGTCGAGGACCGCCTCGCGGAGCGTCTGCTCACCGACTGGCGGGCGGGCCGGTCATCGCTGCGTACACCGCCCCCCTCGTCCCAGATACCGGAAATCGCCCATATTTTCTGATCGCTGGGGTACCTGGTCGGCGTGAACCCCCTGGTGCCACCCGGCGTCTACACACCTCAGGAAGACACCGATCTGCTGGCCGAGGCCCTGTCCGAGGAGCCGCTGCCCCCGGGTGCGGACGTTCTCGACGTCGGCACCGGCAGCGGGGCGCTGGCGCTGCACGCCGCGCGGCGTGGCCTGCGGGTCACGGCCGTCGACGTGTCACGACGCGCGGTCTGGGCCGCGCGGATCAATGCCCGGCTGTCCGGGCTGCGGGTCCGCATCCTGCGCGGCAACCTCTTCGAACCGGTACGCGGCCGGACCTTCGACGTCATCCTGGCCAACCCGCCCTACGTCCCCGCCCCTGGCGCCGACCCGGCGCCGCGCGGCGCGGCCCGGGCATGGGACGCGGGCCACGACGGGCGGCTGGTCCTGGACCGCATCTGCCGGGAGGCACCCGCCTCGCTGCGCCCGGGCGGCGTCCTGCTGGTCGTCCACTCGGCCCTCAGCGGGCCCGAGCGAACCGTGACGCTGCTGCGGGCCGCCGGCCTGAAGGCGAGCATGACGCGCCGGCACCGGATCGCCTTCGGTCCCGTGCTGCGGGAGAGACAAGGGTGGCTGCGGGAGCAGGGGCTGCTGTCCGCCACCGAGGACAGGGAAGAGCTGGTGGTCGTCCGTGCCGAACTCGCCGTCTGACGCTCCGCGCCGGATCACCGTCCGGCGCCGCGGGCCCCTCCTGGTGGAGGGACCGGTGGAAGTGGAGCTGGAGGACGGTACGACCGTCTCCTCCGACCGCTTCCGGGTCGCACTGTGCACCTGCCGGCGCAGTCGCCGCTACCCGTGGTGCGACACCAGCCACCGGGACCGGGTCCGGCCGCCCGGCGAATGATCCCAGGGGTCGGCCGGCGGCCCCACTCCGCCCGGCCGACCCCTGGGGCGAGACCTCGGAGCCCCCGCGACGACGGCCCGCACTCCCCAGTAGCGGAACGTTCGCGGCATTCACGGGGGCCCGGCGATCCCGGCCTTAGAACGCGAAGAAGCTCGTCCCGTACGAGTTCTTCACGCACTCGTTGGCGAAGGTGCGCTCATAGGAGACGTACCGGCCCTGCCAGACGCCGTCCACCCGGACGACCACGGGGTCGTACTCACGGGTGCACCAGACTCCGCTTCTGCTCTCCAGCGCGTCGAAGTTCCCTTCGGCGCCGCGCAGTTCGGCGCAGGCCTCGACGGTGTTCGGGTGCGTCCCGGACGCCTTCGGGGCGCAGCTCAGCGTCACCGCCCGCTCGGGGGTGACGGTGGCCGCGTCCTCTCCGTGGCCCGTGGTGAGCACCAGGGCGGACGGGGCGTAGAGCGAGGCCGGTTCGGCGGCGGGGGCGGCGTGCGCGGCTCCGGTCAGGGGTCCGCAGACGGCGGCGGCGGTGAGGCCCAGGGTCGCTGCCCAGCGCGCGGGGTTCCGCATTGTGTGCATCCTTCCGCTTGATTGCGTGTCGTGCCGGAGTGGGCATCGGTTGGTGCCCGACCGGCGACGGCGAGTCTGCCGAGTCCGCCGCCGAAACTCACCTCGACCCCACGCGTTTCGGTAACCTTGCGTATTCAAACAGTGGCGCGAAGTCACGGAATTCGAACGTTACAACCGCCTGAAGGCGCCGCTCTTGATCACCCCGCATGGCCGGATGGCCGGATTTCCGTGCCTTGTTAATCGGCCTGAAACATTCCGGATGCGCTCGGCGCGCGGCCCCTTTTGACCCCTTGTGCTCATGCGCGGTCCGGGCGCCTCGATCCGGCCCCGCCGCGCGGGAGTTGCTCGCCGGTGAGCACCGGGAGCCGGTGCGGAGGGCCATCGATCGCCGGGGCGTGAGGCGCACCGCTGGACGGACCCGACCTTGCTCGCCAGTATCGTCGCAACGACGCGGCTCGACGGTGAGAGGGCGGGGACCTGGCGATGGCGAAGCACTGGGCCGACTTCCAGTACGAGATCTATCTGAACGGGATGACGGGAGCGGTGCCACGGCTGCCGACCGATCTGACCCGTCTGGAGGAGCTCACCGAGCGGCGGCTCGGTCCCGGCCCCGTCGGCTACGTCGCGGGCAGCGCCGGCGACGGCAGCACGGCCCGCGCGAACCGGGCGGCCCTGGACCGGCGCCGGATCGTGCCGCGGATGCTGCGGGACGTGCACGAGCGGGACCTGTCGGTCGAGGTGCTGGGCCGCACACTGCCGGCACCGGTGGCGCTGGCACCCGTCGGGGTGCTGTCGATCATGCATCCGGACGGGGAGTGCGCCGCGGCCCGGGCGGCCGCCGCGCAAGGCGTGCCCTATGTGCTGTCCTCGGCGTCCAGCACGCCCATGGAGCAGGTCGCGGAGGCGATGGGCGACGCCGAGCGGTGGTTCCAGCTGTACTGGGCCAAGGACCGGGAGGTGACCCGGAGCTTCCTGGACCGTGCCAAGGCGGCCGGGTTCAGCGTCCTGGTCGTCACCCTGGACACGCCGCTGCTGGCCTGGCGGCCCCGTGACCTGGACCAGGCGTACCTGCCGTTCCTGCACGGCGTGGGCACCGCCAACTACTTCACCGACCCGGCGTTCCGGGCGGGCCTCGCCAAGCCCGTGCACGAGGACCCGAACGCGGCGGTGATGCACTTCGTCGGCATGTTCGCCGACCCCGCCAAGACCTGGCCGGACCTGGCGTTCCTGCGGGAGAACTGGGACGGCCCGATCGTCCTCAAGGGTGTCCTGCACCCGGACGACGCCCGGCAGGCCGCCGACGCCGGGATGGACGGGGTCGTGGTGTCCAACCACGGCGGCCGCCAGGTGGCCGGTTCCGTCGCGGCGGCCGACGCGCTCCCGGGCGTGGTGGCGGCGGCCGGCGACCGGCTGACGGTGCTGTTCGACAGCGGGGTGCGCACCGGGGACGACGTCTTCAAGGCGCTGGCCCTCGGCGCGCGGGCGGTCCTGGTGGGACGGCCCTACGTCTACGGACTCGCGCTCGACGGCCAAGCGGGCGTGGAGCACGTGATCCGCTGCCTGCTCGCCGAACTGGACCTGACCCTCGCCCTGTCGGGCCACGCCACCCCCGCGACCACGGGCCCGGCCGACCTCGTGGAGGTGCCCGCCTGACCCCGAGGGGGCGGCCGTACGGCGGGCGGGGGCGTGACGCCCGGGGCCTAGCCCCCGCTCCCCAGCCCCGCCTGCCGCGCGGACGGGTGGACCGTCTCGGCGACCGAGAGCGAACCGGCGGCGGCCGGCTGCGGATCGGTCAGCCACCGCTGGTCCTCGGATCCACCGCGGACCTTCACGACGATGTCGGCGCCCGGGTCCCCGGTGGTCACGGACAGCGCGAGCCGCTCGTCCCAGCGCGGCAGCAACTCGCCCTGGACGGTCAGGTCGTAGCGCACGTCGTCCGCGCGCCCGTCCCCCTCCCCCGTGCACGCCCCGAGGATGACGACCCCGGCGTCCGCGTGCGAGTCCAGGCACAGCTCGTCGTAGGCCACGCTGCGCAACTGCCCGTCGGGCTCGTACGACCACTGCTGGGTCGGCTCCGCCGAGCACGCGTCCAGCACGGCGGTCGCCGCCTCCTCGATCTCGCCGCGGATGTCGAGGCACAGTTCGCTCTCGGCGTTGCGCAGGCGGGTCTGCCGGGGCACGTTCGGGAGCTGGGCGGTGCCGGGGGCCGTGGGTTGCGCCTGCGTACCGGCGCCGGGCACCGACGTGGTGTCCTCGGCGCCGTCGGTCCCCTCGGTGGCGCCCGCGGAGGCGGTGGGGTCCGTGTCACCGTCGTACGACGACAGGGTGGTGGCGAGGAGCGTGCCGAGCAGGGCGGCGGAGGCGACGCCCGCACCCGTGCGCAGCGCCCGGGAGGAGCGCCCGGTCAGACCGGGGAGGCGGGCCATGATGCCGTGCCGTTCGACGCGGCGTGCGCGGCTCCGCCGGGCCGCGGCACGCGTACGCGGCCGGTGCTGGTCACGGCCGGGCCGGGAGTCGAGGTAGCGGCGGCCGCCCCAGCCGAGCACGGCCTCGGCGAGCAGGACGCCCAGTCCGCTCTCGAAGTGGCTGAGTTGCTCGGCGGCGTCACGGCAGTAGCGGCACTCCGCGAGGTGCTGCTGGACATCCGGCAGCAGGGCGCCGCCCCGGCGGATCGGGACGTCCAGGAGGCGGTTGTAGTAGCGGCAGTCCTTGGACGGCGCGAGTTCCTGGTGGGCCCGGACACAACCCTCGCGGAATTTGTCGCGGGCCTGTTCGAGGAGGGCCGACGCGGTGTCGGTGTCCATGCCGAGCAGACCGGCCGGGAACGTGACCGGCTCCGCCTCCACCTCGGCGTGCCACAGCAGAGTGCGGGCCGCTCCGGGAAGGGCATGGAATGCGCGTTCGGCCAGCTTGCGGTTTTCCGGCGTCATGGACTTGGCGGTGCGCATACCACGCCCACCGGCCGGTTTCCGCAACTCCGGCAGCGCCCCCGCTATTCGCTCCTCCGCCGACCACAGCCGGACGATGTCCCGCACGGTCACCAGCACCCGGGGCCGCAGCGCCTCCGCCGGCTCCCCCAGCGTGAGACGGTCGAAGACCTGGTGGAACGCCGCCGAGCCGACCATGGACGCGATACTCGCCGAGGAGGCGAGGCAGATCACCGCGTAGTCGTGCGCCGACTGCCAGTGGCGGGCGAACAGCAGAGCCGTCGAGTGGGCCACTTCGACGTCCGGGGCACCGGTCAGCCGGGCGGCGAGGGCGGCGTCGGACTCGGCCGGATCACCGCCCGCCGGCAGGTGAGGCGGAAGAGGGGGGCGAGGGGTGGGCACTGAGCGGATTCCTTCCCACGCAAGGTGACACAGGAGTTCTGTCCGTCAAAAAGGGCGGCCCTATCGGCGCGTACCTCTTTCACGGGGTGCGAGGGGCGTGAATTGTGCGCGTGCGCCCGGCCATTACCCCCCGCTGGGGGCTTCACCTTTACACAGCTCGCTCTGGAGCAACAAGGCGGTTGAGCAACATACCCACCACTGACAGAAAGTAAAACCCGGCGGCAACTCCTGTCCGTCACACGCCATTCGCCATTTCGGGCGCGGCGTGTGAAACTCTCGTACGCCGTGTGCTCCCGGGCGTCAGATCTGCCAGGACCGCAGCCGGTCCGCCGCCCCGTACAGGTCCGTCCTGCCGTCGATCAGGTCGCGGGTGAGGTCCACCAGGGCGCCGTAGGGCGGGTCGATACCGACGCCGCTGACGAACATGTAGGCCACGGCCGTCGCGCAGGCGAAGCGGGCGTTCGCCGCGGGCAGGGGTTCGAGCAGGGCGAGGGTGTGCAGCAGGGCCGCGGCGCGCCAGGCGGGGTCGGAGGCGACGCCGAGGCGGGGCGGGTCGACGCGGTGCCGGGCGACGGCGGCGACCAGGGCGGAGAAGTCGTCGATGGTCGGCCGGCCCGGCAGAACCTCCTCGTGCCGCTGGAGGAGCCAGGGCACGTCGATGTGCAGAACGGGTGCCATCTCTCAGGCGACCCGTCCCTGACCGCCGACGGGCGGCTCGTCGTCCGGGAAGGCGGCCGCGAACTCGTCCGCGTGGGCGGCGAAGAACCGCCGGAACGCCTCGGCACCCTCCTGCAGCGCCCGATGGCGCGCGATGTCGGCCGCGGCCGCCTCACGCACGAGGGCCTTCATCGACGTACCGCGCTCCTTGGCGATCTGTCGCAGGTCCTCCAGCTCGCGATCACTGAACTCCACGTTGAGGGCAGGCATGCCCCCACGGTACCGCCGGGGTACTTACCCGTAAATACCACCAGCTCAGAGGGGACGGGACACGGTACCGGAAGGACAGGAGACGCTCAGAATGCGGGAGAGGTGGGTCACGATCGGGCCCTCCGATGTCACTTCCGGACCACCGACCCGCGCCGCGGGCCGGGACGGACACCCGACTCGACCCGGATTACCGGTTTCTGACGTGACGCCAGGAGACGGGCCGGGCGTCGGCGAGGGCCGGGAACCACGCGCGGCGGCCCCCTCGACCGGTGCTCCGACGGACCCCGGCGACCGGGTTCGCGGGGGGCGGTGACGCACTAGGCTGGAACCGAAGCGGCGCGACTGTTCACTGTGCGTATGCGCGATGGAGTGACGACGATGACCCCGGAGTACCCGTTCGACGAGGCCGCCACGGCCCGGGCCGTCATCGACGCCGGGGGCCGGGTCGCCGAGTGGGGCGAGGGGGCCCGGCGCCTGCTGGGCTGGACGGCCGAGGAGGTCGTCGGGCGGCCCGCCGCGCGACTGGTCCAGGGAACGGCGCCCACCGTCGGCGGCCGCCGCCGCCAGGGCACCCTCACCTTGCGCCGCCAGGACGGCAGCACCGTCTCCGTGTGGCTGCTCGCCCACCGGCGGCCGGGACCGGACGGCGTCGGTCCGGAATGGCTGGTGGTCACCCCGTTGGAGAGCGCCCGGTCCCGCCCGGCCGACGACCCGCTGGACCGGGCCGAGCTCCTCCAGTCCCCCTGCGCCGTCGCGATCTACGACGAGCACCTGCGGCTGCACCGGATGAACGGCGCCCTGGCCGCGCTGCTCGGTCTGCCCGAGGAGCGGGTACGGGGCCTGCGCGCGACGGAGCTCGGCGGCCGGCGGCAGAGCGAGGAGATCGAACACCAGCTGCACCAGGTCCTCACCACCGGTGTGGGACACGACGTGCGCACCTACATCCCCGTCGGCGACGACGGTCTGGTGAACGCCTGGATGGCCCGGATGGCGCCGGTCAGGGACGAGGCCGGACAGGTGCGCGGCGTCTGCGTCGCCGTGCACGACTTCACCGACCAGCACCGGGCCCGCGAGCGGCTCCAGCTCATCAACGAGGCGAGCCGCCGGATCGGCAGCACGCTCGACGTCGTCCGGACGGCGCAGGAACTGGCGGACGTCTGCGTCCCGCGGATCGCCGACTTCGTCAGCGTCGATCTGCTCGACCCGACGGAGCCCTGGGGCGAGGTCACCGCCGGCCCGCTCACCGCGCCCATCACCCTGCGCCGCGCGGCCCACCGGTCGGTCGAGCCCGGCGTCGAGGCGGTCGTGCAGCCCGGCCGGCTCGACACCTACCCCGCCGCCTCGCCGCAGGCGGACTCCCTGCTGGCCGGACGGACGACCGCCGCGGACCTGCCGTCCGAGGCCCTCGCCCGGTGGCTCTCCTGGGACACGGCCCGCCACGAGCGGACCCGGCACCACGACGTCCACGCCGCGATGTCCGTACCGATCCAGGCCCGCGGCACGACCCTGGGCGTCGCGGTGCTCGCCCGGTTCCGCCGCCGGGAACCTTTCACCCCCGACGACCGGTTGCTGGCCGAGGAGATCACGGCGCACGCCGCCGTCTGCATCGACAACGCCCGCCGCTACTCCCGGGAGCGCGAGACCGCCCTCGCCCTGCAGCGCAGCCTGCTTCCGCGCTCCCTGCCACGCACCGCGGCGGTGACGGCGTGCTCGCGGTACCTCCCGGCGACACAGGCCGGAGTGGGCGGCGACTGGTTCGACGTGATCCCCCTGTCCGGGATGCGGGTGGCGATGGTGGTCGGCGACGTCGTCGGGCACGGCGTGCCGGCGTCGGCCACCATGGGGCGGTTGCGCACGGCCGTGCGCACGCTCGCCGACATCGACCTCGCCCCGGACGAGCTGCTCACCCACCTGGACGACCTGGTCCTGCGGCTGTCGGACGAGGCCGGCGCGGACGGCAGCCCCGGGGAGGCGGGGGCGACCTGTCTGTACGCCGTGTACGACCCGGTGTCGCGACGCTGCACCCTGGCCAGGGCCGGGCATCCCGCGCCGCTGATGGTGCGGCCGGGAAGCGCGGCCGAGGAGGTGGAGCTGCCCGCGGGGCCCCCGCTGGGCGTGGGCGGGCTGCCGTTCGAGGCCGCCGAGCTGTATCTGCCCGAGGGCACCGTCCTCGCGTTCTTCACCGACGGACTGGTCGAGTCCCACGACCAGGGCACCGGCACGGGCCGCGAGGTGTTGCGCGAGACCCTGTCCCGGACCGCCGCGAACCTGGACCTGACCTGCGACCAGATCCTGCACCGGCTGCTGCCGGCGGGCGGCGCCTGCGACGACGTGGCCCTGCTGCTGGCCCGCACCCGGCAACTGCCCGCCTCGCGGGTCGCCACCTGGGACGTCCCGGCCGACCCGGCGCTGGTCGCCCCGGTGCGCAAGCAGGTCGTCGACCAGCTGGGCGTCTGGGGCCTGGAGGAGGCGGGGTTCACCACGGAACTGGTGGTCAGCGAACTGGTCACCAACGCCATCCGCTACGGCGCCCGGCCCATCCGGCTCCGGTTGATCCACGACACGGCGACGCTGATCTGCGAGGTGTCGGACACCAACCACAGCGCACCGCACCTGCGGCGTGCCAAGACCTGGGACGAGGGCGGGCGCGGCCTCCTCCTGGTGGCTCAGCTCACCCAGCGCTGGGGCAGCCGGCACACACCCGAGGGCAAGACGATCTGGGCGGAACTGGAGCTGCTCGCCGGGGAGTGAACCGCGCGGGGGGCCGTCGCGCCGCCCCGCTCCTTCCGGGTGCGTGCGGGTACGGCGGACCGATCTCACCGGACTCTTACCCTCACCTGATGCCATGGTCGGACACCAGCCGACCGACGTCGTCCGAGGATCCCGCCCTGCACACCCCGCTCGCCGCAGCCCTTTCCGTCGTCCTGCTCGTCCTCGTGCTGGGGTGGGCGGTGTTCCGCCCGTTCCGGCTGCCGGAGGCGGTGGTCGCCGTACCCGCGGCCGGGCTGACGGTGGTGACGGGAGCGATCTCACCGGCCCACGCGCTGGAGGAGATCCAGCGGCTGGCGCCGGTCGTGGGCTTCCTCGCGGCCGTCCTGGTGCTCGCGCACTTCTGTGACGTGGAGGGGCTGTTCCGGGCCTGCGGGGCCTGGCTGGCACGCCGGGCGGCCGGGCGGCCGGGACGGTTGCTGACGGCGGTGTTCGGGCTGGCTTCGGCGGTCACGGCGGTCCTCAGCCTGGACGCCACGGTGGTACTGCTGACGCCGGTGGTCCTCGCCACCGCCGCCCGCTCGGGCGTCCGTGCCCGGCCGCACCTCTACGCGTGCGCGCACCTGTCGAACACGGCGTCGCTGCTGCTGCCCGTCTCCAACCTCACCAACCTGCTGGCGTTCGCCGCGAGCGGGCTGAGCTTCACACGGTTCGCCGCGCTGATGGCGCTGCCCTGGCTGGTGGCGATCGGTGTCGAGTACCTGGTCCTGCGGCGGTTCTTCGCCCGCGACCTCGCGCTCGCGCCCGAACCAGCGGAGGCCGTGAAGAAGCCCGAACGGCCCGTGTTCGCGCTGGTCACGGTGGTCTGCACGCTGGCCGGATTCGTGGTGACGTCGATGGTGGGCCTCGATCCGGCCTGGGCCGCCGCCGCGGGCGCGCTGGTCCTCGCGGCCCGCGCGTGCGTACGACGGCATGCGACACCGTTGACGGTCGTGCGGGCATCGGCGCCCGCGTTCCTCGCGTTCGTGCTCGCCCTCGGTGTGGTGGTGCGGTCGGTGGTCGACAACGGTCTCGCCGGTGCGCTCGGACATGTGCTGCCGGACGGGTCGGGGCTCGTGGCCCTGCTCGGGATCGCCGCGCTGGCCGCCCTCCTGGCCAACCTGATCAACAACCTGCCCGCGGTGCTGGTCCTGCTGCCGCTGGCCGCACCGTCCGGTCCGGGAGCGCTGCTCGCGGTGCTGCTCGGCGTGAACATCGGCCCGAACCTGACGTACGCGGGCTCGCTGGCGACCCTCCTGTGGCGACGCATCGTGCAGCGTCACGGCCACCATGTGGAGACGGGCGAGTTCACCCGCCTCGGCCTGCTCGCCGTACCGGCGACGCTGGTCGCTGCGGTGCTCGCGCTGTGGGTGTCCCTCCAGGTCGTCGGAGTGTGAGACCGGGAGGACACGGACCGTTCCACCCTCGGCGGTGTGCCGCGCGGCAGGCACCCGAAGGGCTTTCGAAGCGGGCGGGCGGCGATCACATGGACGCCGTCTCCGGTGTCGTGAGGACGAAGCCACGGCGACCAGACGGGCGGACCCGGCAGTGCGCCCACCGGAAGCGCCGTCGTCGCCCCGGGTCGGCGAGCGTCCCGGCGCCGGCCCGGCGCGACCGGCGCCTGCCGCCCGTCGTCCGGGCGAACAGCCGGCTGTCCGCGCCGCGTGGCCGATCCACGGCACAGCCAGGAGACTGGTCGAAGTGGCCGATCACCACCAGGCCGGGCGACGGCGACAGGTGCCGGACGCGGCGGCCCCGGACAGGTCGTCAGCGCTCACGGGCATCCTCCACAGCCCCGTTCCGGCCCGGCGCGGTGCGCCTTGGACACCTCACCGAGGAGTTGGACGCATGACAGCCACGGATATCGGCGCCGCCGGCCGTCCCCTCCTGACCGAGGAGGGGCTCGCACGGTTCCGGGAGGACGGCTTCACGGTCGTACGCGGTCTGTTCGGGCTCCAGGAGATCGACCGCCTGTGCGCGGAGTTCGCGGCGCTGCACGCGGGCGGCCCGGTGCCGGGCCACTTCCTGCCGAGGGAGGGCGACGACCCGCTCGCCGCCTACCCGCGGGTCATGCACCCGCACGAGATCAACGACCTGGCACTGCGGTTCCTGCTGGACGCGCGGCTGCGCGCCGTGCTGGAGGTGCTGCTCGGCGAGGAGGCGCTGGCCGCGCAGAGCATGTTCTACTTCAAGCCGCCGGGCGCCCGGGGACAGGCGCTGCACCAGGACAACTTCTACCTGCGGGTCGAGCCGGGCACCTGCCTGGCGGCCTGGGTGGCCTGCGACGTGATCGACCGGGAGAACGGTGGTCTCGAGGTGGTGCCGGGCACGCACCGGATGGACCTCTTCTGTCCGGAGGAGGCCGACGAGGAGGTGTCGTTCGCGCGGGAGTACGTACCGCCGCCGCCGGGGCTCACCCCCGTCCCGGTCGACATGCGGCCGGGCGACGTCCTGTTCTTCAACGGCAGCCTGGTGCACGGCTCGGGGCCGAACCGCGCCTCCGACCGCTTCCGGCGTTCGTTCATCGCCCACTACGTGGGCCGCTCCACCGAACGCGTCGGCGCTCACTACCGGACGCTGACAATGAGCGGCGAGCGGGTGCCGCTGCCCGAGAGCGAGGGCGCGGGCCCGTGCGGTACGGAGTTCGCCCCGCCCGGCCCCCACTGAGCCCCGCTGCCCCGCGCGGTGGATCCGGGGCCGGCCCGCCTCCTCGCGCACTCCGGCCGCGGTGCGGTCCTGACCGTTCCGTGATCCGGTCCGGTCCGTGATCCGGTCCGGTCCGTGATCCGGTCCGGTCCGGGACGGGAGCGGCGTCCCCGCCGCGGTCAGGTGGCGATGTTGCGCAGCGCCGCCGCGAGCTTCTTGAGGTCGAGCTCCGTCAGGTGGTCCAGGAAGTGGCGCCGGACGGAGGCCAGGTTGGTCGGGTAGGCCCCCTCCAGCCGAGCGAGCCCCGCGTCGGTGAGGAGGGCGTTCCAGCCGCGCGCGTCCTGTTCCGACCTGACTCTCCGGATGAGTCCCTGGCCCTCCAGCCGGCTCGCCAGCCGCGTCATGCCGCTCAGCGACATCTCGCAGCTCTCGGCGAGATCACCCATGCGCAACTGCCGGTCGGGGGCCTCGGAGAGATTGACCAGGGCCAGGTACTCGGTGAGGGACATCCGCTGCTCCCGGATCATGTCCGCGTCGAGGGCGCGCGGCAGGGAGTAGACGATGCGGCCGAGCGACCGCACAACGGCCTCCTCGTCCGGGGTGAGGGGTCGCAGCTCCCGCTCGGTGGGATCGGGCTGACCCGCGGCACGTGACATGCCCTCATGTTACTTGTCCGGCGAAGGATCTGAGCCGGTGCCCGTACCGTGCTGCGGCGGACCGGTGGACTCCCGCGGTGGCACCGTCGGCACCGCGGGAGCCCACCGGTCGCGGTGTGTCCGTTACGCGGCGGCACGCAGCGGGGCGAGGGCCGCGCTCCACGCCAGCACCTGGTCGAGGGTGGTGTTCAGGGCCTCCACCTGGAACGCGCCGGGCTTGAACTCGCTGAAGTTCTCGAAGTCGTTGAACAGCGACAGCGCGACCTGCGCACGCACGTCGGCCATCTGGAGCTCACCGGCGACCAGACGGAGGTGCTCCACCGCACGGGCACCGCCCAGGGAGCCGTAGCTGACGAAGCCGACGGCCTTGTTGTTCCACTCGGCGTACAGGAAGTCGATCGCGTTCTTCAGCACACCGGACGTCGAGTGGTTGTACTCGGGCGTCACCATGATGAAGCCGTCGAAGGAGTCGATCTTGCGCGCCCACTCCTGGGTGTGCGGCTGGGAGTACTGGCCGAGCGACGGCGGGACCATCTCGTCGAGGTGCGGCAGCTTGTAGTCCAGCAGGTCGACCAGCTCGAACTGCGCGTCGGTGCGCTGCGAGGCGATGTCGCGGACCCAGTGGGCAACGGCCTCGCCGTTCCGCCCGGGACGGGTGCTGCCGAGGATGATGCCGATCTTGATCATGCCGAAACCCTTCATATAGGCGCTCCCGGCACAGGTCCGGGATATATTTGCTTCGACAAGCAACCTAGGCAGGATATGTTTGCTTCGTCAAGTAAGTGATGTCGCGAACGGCCGACCCCTGTCGTGACCACGAGGAACGAGGTGATGTCCGCGATGACACCGGAACCGGAACCGTGCGCGGCCACGCTGCGGACGCTCACCGCGGACGAGGAGGCCGTCGTCCGGTCCCTTCCGCATCTGGTGTACGCCCTGCCGCGCGCCATCGACGCCGACATGGCCCGTGAGGGGCAGCTGCCCACCACGGAGTACCTGGCCCTCATGTACCTGTCCGAGGCACCCGGGCGTCGGCTGCGCATGGGCGACCTGGCCGACGCCTGCGAGATGTCGCTCAGCGGCACGACCCGGGTCGTGCGCCGGCTGGAGGACGAGGGGTTCGTCCAGCGGGTGCGGTGCGGCCAGGACGGCCGCGGCTGGCACGCCGCCCTCACCGACGCCGGCCTCGCCCGCCTGAAGGATGCCTGGCCGGCCCATCTGGCCGCCGTCCGGCGCCGCTTCCTCGACCATCTCGGCGACCTGGACCTCAGGGCGCTCGCCGTCGCCTTCCGCAACGTCGCGACCTGAGCGCCCCGCGCCCCGCACCACGGCATCGGCGTCCCGCACGGGACCGTACTCGAACAGATCGAGCTGCTGGGCGAGATCGTGCCCGTCCTGCGCGAGGAGTTCGCCGCCGGCCGTCCCGCGCACATCCCGGACGGGCCCACCCATACCTCGCTGATCGCGGAGGGAGGGGCCGGGCCGTCACGGGACGGGATCCGGACGGCGAAGCGCGCCCTCACGGCCGTCCGGCCCTAATACACCTCGACCAGGTCCAGCGCGCGCTCCCACCGGAACGCGTCGCGGCCCTCCTCGCCCGAGTACGGTTCGCCGAAGCGGACGCCCATCCCCCGGAGCCGTATCAGGCTGTCGTTGTAGGCGGGATGGGCGGCCAGCGCGTCCCCGACGCAGGGCAGCGCCGCGATCGGGACCCCCAGGCCGTACGCCTCGCAGAGGGTGGCGACCGCGAGGGTGTCACCCAGGCCCGCCGCCCATTTGTTGATGGTGTTGAAGGTGGCCGGCGCCACCACCACGGCGTCCGGGGGCGGGAACGGGCGCGGGTCGGCCGGCGTGCGCCACGCGGAACGGATCGGGCGGCCCGTGCGCGCCTCGACGGCCGCGGTGTCGAAGAAGCCGCCCATCGCGGTGGGCGTCGCGATGACACCCACCTCCCAGTCCCGCTCCTGCGCGGCGGTGATCAGTCGGCCCACGTCCGCGGCGATCCCAGCGGCGCAGACGACAACGTAGAGGAAAGGCTTCCCGCCCTGTTCGGTCACCCGGGAACCCTACTGAAGCGGGAAGGAGCACCCCCTCCCGGCCGTCGGCCGGGGTCCGTGGACGCGGCGCGCGGCCTCCTCGACGGCCACGTCGTCGACGCCGGTCTCACGCACGGGCGTCCTCTCCTGCGGGCGGCGACAGACGGCGCTGCTCCCGGCTCTCGCCGGGGCGGGCGGCGGACGCGATCACCCGGGAGGCAATCGTGAGCACCGGGAGTGTCGCGGCGGTGGATGGATCCCGTGTTTGCCAGTGTGGAGGGTCGGAGTCGGCCGGCTTCGGCACGTGACGACGGGACGGTTGCCATGCCTCTTGAGGGTGAGTACGAGCCCAGCCCCACGCAGTGGGTGCGCGAGCAGGTCGAGTTGTACGAGAGCTCCGGCGGTACGAAGGGGACGACCCTGATGGACACCGGGCTGCCCGTCGTCGTGCTGACGACCCTGGGCGGGCGGAGCGGCAAGATCCGCAAGTCGCCGGTGATGCGGGTCGAGCACGACGGCGTCTACGCGGCCGTGGCGTCGCTGGGCGGGGCCCCCAAGCATCCGGTCTGGTACCACAACGTCAAGACCCACTCGCTGGTGGAACTCCAGGACGGGCCGGTGAAGCGGGACATGACGGCCCGGGAGATCACCGGCGCGGAGAAGGAGACCTGGTGGGAGCGTGCCGTCGCCGCCTATCCCCCGTACGCCGAGTACCAGGAGAAGACCGACCGGGTGATCCCGGTGTTCGTGCTGGAGCCGGTCGACGGGGACTGAACCGGGGAACCCACCGGCCCGGCACCCACGCGCCCGGGCCCGGAGAGCTTTCCGTGCCCGGCGCGCATGAAGGTGAACGGGCCGGGCACCCGCACGTCGGGCCCCGCCGCGCTCCCCCGTCGCGGCGGGGCCTTCTCGTGCCCGCCGGGCGACATCGGGGCAGGCGGCCACGAGCCTCCGGGTCGGCACCCGTGTCCATGGTGAACGGCGCATCCACCCCGGCGACGCAGATCACTCGTGCCGGGGGACGGAAAGGGGGGAACTCGGGGAACAACCTTGGGCGACAGCACGTCCACGGCAGTGAGGAGACGGGTCATGAGCGGCCCGCGCGTCGGGAACGACGACAGCAACAGCGCCTACGGCCACAAGCCGTTCCGGCGGTCCACGAGCCACTTCGCGGACCGGATCACGGCGGACGGCAAGGAGGGCTGGCCGGTCGAGGCGGGGCGTTACCGTCTGGTGATCAACCGCGCCTGTCCGTGGGCGAACCGGGCGGCGATCTCACGCCGGCTGCTGGGGCTGGAGAGCGCCCTGTCCCTGGCCGTCACGGACCCGATCCAGGATGACCGCAGCTGGCGCTTCACCCTCGACCCGGAGGGCCGTGACCCCGTCCTCGGCATCCGGTTCCTCAGCGAGGCGTACGACCGGCGCGAGACCGGCTACCCGGGCGGTGTCAGCGTGCCGGCGGTCGTCGACGTGCCGACCGGGCGACTCGTCACCAACGACTACCAGCAGATCACCCTCGACTTCGCCACCGAGTGGACCGCACTGCACCGGGAGGGTGCGCCGGACCTGTATCCGCAGAGCCGGCGCGACGAGATGGACGAGGTGATGGCGGGCGTCTACCAGGACGTCAACAACGGGGTGTACCGCGCCGGTTTCGCCAGCAGCCAGGGCGAGTACGAGGCCGCCTGCACGGACGTCTTCCGGCGCCTCGAAGTGCTGACGCCGCGGCTGGCCCGGCAGCGCTACCTGGTCGGCGACACGATCACCGAGGCGGACATCCGGCTCTTCACCACCCTGGTCCGGTTCGACGCGGTCTATCACGGTCACTTCAAGTGCAACCGGTGGAAGCTGACGGAGAACCAGGTCCTCTGGGCGTACGCCCGTGACCTCTTCCAGACGCCCGGCTTCGGCGACACCGTCGACTTCGACCACATCAAGCGGCACTACTACGAGGTGCACACGGGCGTCAACCCGACCAGGATCGTGCCACTCGGCCCGGACCTCGCGGGCTGGCGGGCCCAGCACCACCGGGAGGAGCTCGGTGGACGCCCGTTCGGGGACGGCACTCCGCCGGGGCCGGTGCGCCCGGGCGAGGAGATCCTGGTGGCCGGCGTGTAACCCGTAACCCGTAGCCGTAGCCGTAGCCGTAGCCGTAGCCCACGATCGAACCTAGGAGGCCAGGTGGCCAAGAAGAAGAAGCAGAAGCTCCCCGTCGCCTACCAGCCCGTCGGCTGGCTGCTGGGATGGGCCGGCGGCTGGCTGGCCGGGCTCGCCTTCCGCAGGACCTGGATGGCGATCCGGCACGAGGAGGACGCGCCGGACGCGCTGGACCCGGACCGCAAGTGGGGCGAGATCCTGCTGGCCGCCGCGGTCCAGGGCGCCATCTTCGCCGCGGTGCGCAGCGCCGTGGACCGCGGTGGCGCCAAGGCCATCGAGCGCTCGACCGGGGTGTGGCCGGCGGTGCAGAGGGGTGGCCGGGACTGACGCCCGGTCCGGTCAGCCCTGCTTCGGCGCCGTCGGCAGCGTACGGCGCAGGGTGAAGGTGTGGCCCGCCGGGTCGCAGTAGCCGCGTTCCTCGGACGGCCCGGTGGAGTCCTTCGTGTCCACGGGCCGTCCGCCCAGGGACACGATCCGGCGCTCGACCGCGTCCAGGTCCGTCACGATGAACTCCAGATGGGTCTGGAGCGAGTTCTCGGGGCGCGGCCAGCTCGGCGGCGTGGCGTTGATGTCACGCCGGAAGGCCAGTCGGGTGCCGTCGGCGTTGCGGATCTCCACGCGGTTGGCCGTCGCGTCGGTCTCCTCCGCCTCCATCAGCTCCTTGTAGAACACGGCCAGCTTCTCGGGCTCGGCGCAGTCGAGCACCATGACGCCCGCGGTCACCAGTGGCATGTCTTCCTCCGAAGGGTCCGGCGGCACGGGACGAGGGTGTCCCGCCCCTGTCCTTGCGGTTGTCCCGGCCCCGCGGAATCAGGCCGCTCACTTGCAGCCCGGATCGGGCTCCACCCGGGGCCAGGACTCCACCACGTCATGGGTGCGGACGTAGACGGCCGCGGTGTCGCCGGTCCGGTAGAGGCGGCGATCGCCGAGGCGGTGGCCGGTGTCGCGGGCGTCCGCGGGGAGGCGGGTGGCGGGCAGATAGGGGCCGGTGAGCATGGCGGCGTGGAACGCGCCCTCGGGGTCGCGGGCGTAGGTGCCCTCGCGGGTCGTCAGGAAGGTGACCGACTGCCAGTCGCAGTGGGCGTCGCCCTGGAAGGTGTGGAGTTCGGCGAACGGCACGCGGTCGCCGTCGGCGTCGGTCCAGAGGTCGTAGGGCCTGGTGTCGGTGAACGACGCGGGAAGTTCGGCGGGGTCGCACTCGGCGCTCGTCTCCGGGCCCCAACCCGGTGAACCGGGGCGGTCCTTGGCGACCACGACCGCGACCTTGGTCCGGCCGGCCACGTCGAAGGAGTACAGGACGCGGCCGGCGCTCACGCGTTCCGCGCGGTAGCCGGTCTCCGGCACCTCGGGCTGCTCGACCTCGAAGTAGAGCGCGAGGCCCTCCTCGGGAGTGGCGCCCCCGTCCGCCTCGCCCCAGTCTCCGCTCGGCCCGCCCGCGTGGATCTCCCCCTCGCACTCCAGCGCGCGGCCCGCGGCACCGGATTCGAGGCGCGGGTCGGGCCGGGCGTGATCGCCGAGGGGCCGTGCGGGCAGGTGCAGAGGCCCGCCGTAGGGCTTCGCCGGGGGTGTGCCGGTGATGACCAGGTCCTCGTCGTGACCGGGGCCCGAGCCGCAGCCCGTCGCCGTCAGGGCCGTCACCAGGACCGCCGTCGCCGTTCTCAGCCCTGCGCTCATGTGCCACCTCTTCCGTGCGCCTGCCGCTGTCCCTCCTACGACGCGGCAGCCGCCCGGAACGTTGGGTCAGCGACCCGAGCCGGCGACTGACTTGAGCGGGCGAATAGCCCGAGCGGGCGACGACCCGCGGCCCGCCGGGACCCCACCGGGATCCGGCGGGCCCTCTCATCACACTTCGTTCAAGTAGCGAAGAAACTCGGGCGCGTTTCGAAGACATATGTCAATCGAACATGCTGGAATGCCTCCCATCGAGGGTAACTTGCAGTGCAGGGAACGCAGTTGTGTACCCATCGGCACCGGCGGGAGGTGAGGCGACATGGAGCGCGACACCGCGCCCCTCACCCGGCATCTGCGGGTCCACCGGGAACGCGGGCACACCGTCCTGGAGTTCCACGGGGAGATCGACATCGCCGCGGCGGCGGAGATCCTCCCCCATCTGGACGACCTGACCACGCGGCCCGGCGCCCGTATCGTGATCGACCTCAGCCCCGTCGAGTTCTTCGACTGCTCCGGGCTGCGCCTGCTGTACCGCGCGCACAGCAGGGTGCTCGCCCACGACGGGCGGCTGCATCTGGTGTGCGCCCACCCCATGACCCTGCGCGTGCTGCGGGTCACCGGGCTGCACCGGCTGCTACCCCCGCAGCCCACGCTGGACGCGGCGTTCCGGCATCCCGGGACTCCCACGGCCTGACAGCGGGGCGGCCCGGCGCTCCCCCCGTCTCCCCCGCTGCACCCGCATCGGTCGTACATGGGTCAACCGACAAGACTGGCGGGGGATTTGGCGGGCATGGGGGAGAGCAGGAAGGAGGACCGTCGCCCATGACGAGTTCGATCAAGCGCATACCCGGTTGGGCGAAGGCACTGAGCGCCCTGGTGGTGGTGCTCGTCGTGCTGTTCGCCGGGATCCGGCTGAGTGTGCTGCCGGGTCTGAAGGACCTGTTCGGCACCGAGACCCATGACCGCTCGGGGCCGGCCCTGCTCAAGTCGATCCAGGACATGAGCCGTTACGACGCCGCCTCCGGCAACTTCCAGGTCGTCGTGGACCTGGAGAAGGACGCCAAGTACCTTCCCGACGCCCTCCGCGGCACCCGCACCCTGTACATCGGGGCGGGCACCGTCGACGCCTACGTCGACCTCGGCAAGATCGGCGAGGACGACGTGACGGTCGACGAGGACCGTACGTCCGCCACGCTGCGGCTGCCGCACGCGGCGCTCGGCAAGCCCGCACTCGACCCCGACCGCTCCTACGCCGTCTCCAAGCAGCGCGGTCTGTTCGACCGGCTCGGCGATCTGTTCTCGGACAACCCCAACGGAGAACAGGCCGTGCAGCAGCTCGCGGTGCGCCACATCCGGGACGCGGCCGAGGAGAGCGAGCTCACCCGGCGCGCCGAGAGCAACACGACCGGCATGCTCAAGGGGCTGCTGGGCTCGCTCGGCTTCAAGGAGGTCGAGGTCACCTACGGAACCTGAGTGACCGCGCGCCGTCGAAGCACCGCCTCGGGGTGAGGCGGTGCGGCGCGCGGAACCGTGCGGGGCGCCCGTGCGCGACATCGCGGGGCGCCCGTACGCAAAACCGTGCGCGGCGGAGGAGAACCGGAACCGCATCTCCGCGGGGTCCCGGGGTAATCGCGTTGTTGGCCAAGGGAACGTTGAAGTCTGGAGGACCGAGTGGCCCGTGCAGCATTGCTCTCCCGCGTTCTTGCTCGCCCGCGGGCCGCCAAGCGGCCCGCCGCGGGGCGGACCGCGGAACAGTCCGACGCGAAGTGGTTCACCAGGGCTTTCGCCAAGCGATCCGCCCCGGCGTCCACCGAATCACACGCCAAACCGACCACGAAGACCTCGACGAAGGCGACCTCCAAGACCTCCAAGACCTCCACCAAGCCGTCCTCGAAGTCGTCCTCGAAGCCGTCGAACAAGCCGTCCGCGAAGTCGTCGAACAAGCCGACCACCAAGCCGACCGCCAAGACGTCCACCAGGCGAACCGCCGCGCCCGCCGCCAAGGGAAGGCCCGGGCCGCGGCGCCCGCTGCTCGCCGCGCTCGGCCGGGCACTCGCGATGGCCTGCGCCTTCGCGTTCATGGTGGCCTTCGCCGTCGTACTGGCCAAGCTGACGCTGCAGCCCTCCCCCGCGTCGGAGGCGCTGACGCACACCAATCTGCGCCCCGGCGACTCCCTGCGGGCGTATCTGGACCAGCCGCAACTGCGCGACGCGGCGAAGCAGGTCGGCGGCAACCTGCTGCTCGGCGTGCCCTTCGGGGTGCTGGTGCCGGTGGTCGCGCCACGGGCCCGGGGAGTCGTCCGGGTACTGCTGCTCACGGCTGTCGTGATGCTGGCGGTCGAGCTGGCACAGGGGGCGATGATCACGGGCCGCGCCTTCGACATCGACGACGTCATCCTCAACACCACGGGCGCGCTGGCCGGGTACCTCCTGATGGGACGCCGCCTCGGGCGGACGGTGCACGCGCGGCGCTGAGTGTCTCAAGTCCTGGTCTGAACCAAGGTATTGACGCCCCGTTACCTCATCTCTTAAATCAAGGGGAACCCTTCACCCCCCACCTCAGTCGGCGCTCCCGTGCGCGGGGGCGCCGCCGGAAGGGAAGGCCGTGGCTTCCCCACGACTCCTCCGCAGATGCCTGCTCGGCGCGCTGTCCGCCGTACTGGTCGCCTCCGCCGCCGTCGCCGCTCCCGCCGCCCAGGCGGAGCCGGCCGGCGTCCAGGCGGTGACGTTCTCCGACACCTTCGACGGTCCCGCCGGCGCGGGCGTCAACTCCTCCCGGTGGCAGATCGAGACCGGCGACAACGTCAACAACCATGAGCGGCAGTACTACACCTCCGGCACCAACAACGCCGCGCTGGACGGCCAGGGCCATCTGGTGATCACCGCCAGGCGCGAGAATCCCGCCAACTACCAGTGCTGGTACGGCCGTTGCGAGTACACCTCGGCCAGGCTCAACACCTCCGGGAAGTTCACCGCACAGTACGGGCACGTCGAGGCCCGGATGAAGATCCCGCGCGGGCAGGGCATGTGGCCGGCGTTCTGGATGCTCGGCACCCCGGTCGACTGGCCGGACTCGGGCGAGATCGACATCATGGAGAACGTCGGTTTCGAGCCCTCGACGGTGCACGGCACGATCCACGGCCCCGGCTACTCCGGTGCGGGCGGCATCGGCGCGGCGTACTCGCTGCCGAACGGGCAGGCGTTCGCGGACGGCTTCCACACCTTCGCCGTCGACTGGGCCCCGGACTCCCTCACCTGGTCCGTCGACGGCAACGTGTACCAGCGCCGCACCCCCGCCGACCTGGGCGGGCGGTCCTGGGTGTTCAACAAGCCGTTCTTCCTGATCCTGAACCTCGCGGTCGGCGGCTACTGGCCGGGCGACCCGGACGGCTCCACGGTCTTCCCGCAGCAGCTGGTGGTGGACCATGTGACGGTCTCCACGAGCGACTCCCCCACGGGCGGCGGAATCCGGGGGCTGGCCGGCAAGTGCGTGGACGTCGCCGGGGCGAACCCCGCCAACGGCACCCCCGTCCAGCTCTACGACTGCAACGGCACCGCGGCCCAGCGGTGGTCGGTGGGCGGCGACGGCACGATCCGGGCGCTCGGCAAGTGCCTGGACGTCGCGGGCGGCGGCACGGCGGACGGCACGGTCGTCCAACTGTGGGACTGCAACGGCTCCGCCGCGCAGAGATGGGTCGTGACCGCGGCACGCGACATCGTCAACCCGCAGGCGGACAAGTGCCTGGACGTCACCGGCAACAACCCGGCCAACGGCACCCGGCTCCAGATCTGGACCTGCACCGGCGCCGCCAACCAGAAGTGGACCGTCGGCTGAGCCGGGTGCGGGGGCCTCAGACCCTGCCCTGGCGCGGGGTCCAGTGGAACTTGTCGCCGCCGACCCAGCGGATCACGTCCGGGTCGTCCAGGTCGTGGACCGTGATACCGAAGGCCGCGGCGGTCTCCAGGACGTCGGTGACGGCCCGCGCCGCGCCGACCACCTCACCGTCGATCTCCACGATGCGAAACGGCGGGCTGCCGGGTTGTACGCCGAGCACCATGATCCGCGGATGGGAGATGTAGGGGCTCGCGATTTCGGTCATGACATAGAGCGTAGAGCGGATCCGGCCATCGCGACGATCGCGCGGTGGCCGGTGGCGGCGCCTGTGGCGCTGGGGAACCCTGGAGGGTGACCCGGAGGAGGTGGCGATGGATCCCGTCGAGGCACTGGGGCGGATCGCCTTCCTGCTGGAGCGGTCGCTCGCGCCGTCGTACCGCGTGCGCGCCTTCCGCACCGCCGCCCGCGTGGTGGGCGAACTGCCCGAGGAGGAGCTGCGCGCGCGGGTGGCGGCGGGGTCCCTGGAGTCCCTCAAGGGCGTCGGCCCGAAGACCGCGCAGGTGGTGCGGGAGGCACTGGCCGGCCGGGTGCCGGGGTATCTGGCACAACTGGAGGACGAGGCCGGGCGGGAGCCGCCGGTACGGGGCGGTCGGACCTTGCTCGCGAGGCTGCGCGGGGATTGCCATGTGCACTCCGACTGGTCGGACGGCGGCAGCCCGATCGACGAGATGGGCAGGGCCGCCGCGGGGCTCGGCCACGCGTGGGCGGCGCTCACCGACCACTCCCCCAGACTGACCGTGGCGCGCGGGCTGTCGGCCGAGCGGTTGCGCGAGCAGCTGGACGTGGTGGCCGCCCTCAACGAGACCTGGTCGCCGTTTCGCCTGCTCACCGGCATCGAGTGCGACATCCTCGACGACGGCTCCCTCGACCAGGACCCCGGGCTGCTCGCGCGGCTGGACGTCGTGGTGGTGTCGGTGCACTCCAAGCTGCGCATGGACGCGCGCGCCATGACCCGCCGCATGGTGCGGGCCGTCCGCGATCCCCACGCCGACGTCCTCGGGCACTGCACAGGGCGGCTGGTGACCGGGCGGGGCCGGCCGGAGTCGGAGTTCGACGCCGACGAGGTGTTCGCCGCGTGCGCCGAGTCCGGTACCGCGGTGGAGATCAACAGCCGCCCCGAGAGGCTCGACCCGCCCCGACGGCTGCTGCGCCGGGCGGTGGCGGCCGGCGTGCTCTTCTCGATCGACACCGACGCGCACGCGCCCGGGCAGCTCGACTGGCAGATCAACGGCTGCTCCCGGGCCGAGGAGTGCGGCGTGCCGCCGGAGCGCGTCGTGACCACCTGGTCGGCCGGTGAGCTGCTGGCCTGGACACACGAGGGACGGGTCCCGGCCGGAGCGGGATGAGACACCGCGGAGCGGGATGAGACACCGCGTGTCCTCCCGCCGGACCACCCCACCGCGACTCGTACGGCCGGGCGATGCCGACGACCTGGTGACGGAGCTCACGGGCGGCACGGTGGGCGTGCTGGAACACCCGGGGGCGGTCGCCCGTTGAACCGTACGTGGGTGCGGAGGGAACAGTGTCCCCGGGCCTCACCTTCTGCCCACAGGGAAGTTCGTCCGGCTGAAGCCCTGTGGAGCCTTTCGCCGAGAGGCGACCGCCCTCCGCGCCCACGCACGGACCGCCCCGACCGGAATCCCCCGTCCGGTCGGGGCTTTCTCCTGTGCCGCCCGCGCCCCCGCGCGCGGGACCCCGCGACTGCTCGCCCCCACGCTGGTCGCCCGCACGCGTGCGGGCCGCCACGGCCGGGTACTCGGAGCGCTCCACCGCGGGAGTACGCCCGAGAGGAGACGGACGTGGGCATCGAAACGGGCAGCAGGATCGTGGTCACGGGCGCCACCGGCAACGTGGGCACCAGCGTGGTACGACTCCTGTCCGAGGATCCGCGGGTCGGGTCGGTACGGGGCCTGGCGCGTCGGCTTCCCGCGTGGTCGCCCCCGAAGACGGACTGGGCGGCCGTCGACGTGGCCTCCGAACAGGCCGACCTCGTGAAGGAGTTCCTCGGCGCCGACGCCGTGATCCATCTGGCCTGGGCCTTCCAGCCGACGCACGATCCGGCGCGCACCTGGCGCACCAACGTGCTCGGCGGCATCCGGGTGTTCGACGCGGCGGCCTCCGCGGGCGTGCCCGTCCTCGTCCACGCCTCCTCGGTGGGCGCCTACTCGCCGGGGCCCAAGGACCACGCCGTCGACGAGTCCTGGCCGACGCACGGCTGGCCGGACGCCGCGTACTGCCGGGAGAAGGCCTATCTGGAACGCACCCTGGACACCTTCGAGCGTGACCACCCCGGGCTCCGGGTGGTGCGGATGCGGCCGGCCTTCCTGTTCAAGCGGGAGTCGGCGAGCGAGCAGCGGCGGATCTTCGCCGGAAAGTTCCTCCCGGGCCCGCTGGCGCGTCCGGAGCTGCTGCCGTTCCTGCCGGACATCCCCGGACTGCGGGTCCAGGCGCTGCACACCGACGACGCGGCCAGGGCGTACCGGCTGGCGGTCGGCTCGGACGTGCGGGGCCCCTTCAACCTGGCGGCCGATCCGCCGGTCGACGCGGGGCTGCTGGCCGAGCTGCTCGGCAGCCGCCCCGTCCGGCTGCCCCGGAGCGCGGCCCGCTCGGCGATCGCCGCCGCTTGGGGGCTGCACCTGCTGCCCGCCTCGCCGCACCTCTTCGACGCCGTGCTGCGGCTGCCGCTGATGGACTGCACGCGCGCCCGCACGGAACTCGGCTGGCGGCCGACGCGCACGGCGCCCGAGGTCATCGAGGAGTTCCTGCACGGCCTCCAGCAGGGTGCGGGAGCGAGCACGGTGCCGATGCGGGGGCGGAAGGTGGGGTGAAGCACCCCGGCACGCCCTGCCGCCGGTCGCGGAGAGGTGCCGCCGCCCCGCGCTCCGTCAGTCCGGTGACTCGTCCGGCACCGGGTGCTCGGGATGGACCGTCGCGGACCGCGGGGCCCCCTGCCTGCCCGTGCCCG
This sequence comes from Streptomyces sp. NPDC002309, assembly GCF_053593375.1. Taxonomy (NCBI): domain Bacteria; kingdom Bacillati; phylum Actinomycetota; class Actinomycetes; order Kitasatosporales; family Streptomycetaceae; genus Streptomyces; species Streptomyces sp. NPDC002309. The sequence continues at coordinate 67,043 of NZ_JBSFCI010000036.1, forward strand.
CCTCGTCCGTGTCCGGCACATCGGCGGCGCCCTGCTGCGCCTCCTCGTCGGCGCGGTCCTTCTCGGCCGGGGACACCTCCAGGGGGTCGTCCTCGTCCGTCACCGCCTGCTGGTCGGGCAGATCACGCGGTACGGGGTCGGGGCTGCGGCCCGGCTCCTCGTGGCGGTCCGTCATGGCGTACTCCCTTCATGGCGTCCGGGACGCACGCGGGTACCTCCTGGGACGGCGGCGAAACCGCTCACGCGGGTACCTGCGGGGACGGCGGCGAAACCGCACGCGGTGCCGTCGCGCCGTCAGTGCGGGGCCCGCTCCGCCAGTGCCGTGCGCCAGGCCGGTGCCGGGCCCTCGGGCGCGGGCTCGGGGCGGCGGCCGCCGCGGGCGAAGAAGTCGGCCAGCGGCAGGATCGCCGCGCCGACGGTGACCGCGTCCGGTCCGAGCCGGCCCAGCTCGACGGTGACCTTCTCGGCCGGATGCCGCAGGGCGTACGCCACCGCGTGCCGGCGTACCGCGGGCAGGAACCCGGCGCCGAGCTGGAGGCCCGCCCAGCCGCCGATGAGGATGCGCTCGGGCTGGAAGAGGTTGATCAGGTCGGACAGACCGGCGCCCAGGTACTCGGCGGTCTCCTCCAGCACGGCCAGCGCCACGGGGTCGGCGGCCGCGCCCTCGGGCGGGTAGGCGGCGGCGAGCATCGCCGTGAGCGCGGTCTCCTCGTCGGTGCCCTCGGGCGGCCGCCCGCCCTCCTCGCGCCAGCGCTCGAGGAGTGACTCCGCGCCCGCGTACGCCTCCAGGCAGCCGAGCGCACCGCACCGGCAGCGGCGCCCCCTGACCCGCACCGTCAGATGGCCCCACTCGACGGCCCGCCCGTGGTCCACCTCGGGGGTGACCAGGCACGCGCCGACGCCGGAACCGAACAGGACGACGACGGCGTTGCGGGCGCCGCGCCCGCCGCCGAACCACATCTCGGCCTGGCCGAGTGTCCTGGCGCCGTTGTCGATGAAGTACGCGACGCTCTCGGGCAGGCGCGAGGTGGAGCGGAGCAGCGCCTCCAGCGGTACGGCGTCCCAGCCGATGGTCTGGCCGTGCACGACCGCACCCCGGTCGGGGGTGCGTTCGACGATGCCGGGCACGCCTATCCCCACGCCGAGCAGCTGCTCGGGGGCGACGTCCGCGGCGTCGAGCACCTCCGTGATGCCGTCGCGGACGTGCCCGACGATCACCTCGACGTCGTACCGCTGGTGCTCCAGCGGGCGTTCGGTGCGGGCGAGTTCGGTGAGGGTGAGGTCGAACAGCTCGATGCGCACCCGCGTCTCGCCGACGTCGACGCCGATCATGTGGCCGCTGCCGGGCACCACCCGCAGCAGCGTGCGCGGGCGGCCGCCGTCGGAGTCGACGCTGCCGGCCTCCTCGACCAGACGGTCGGCGACCAGGTCGGCGACGACGTTGCTCACCGAGCCGGAACTCAGGCCGGTCGCCGGGCCCAGCTCGAAGCGGCTGAGCGGTCCGTCGAAGTACAGCCGTTGCAGCACGGCCGTCCGGTTGGCCCGTCTGAGGTCACGCACCGTGCGCCCGTTCCGCCCCGCCATGTGGCTCCTTCCGAAACCTGCCCGATCGGCGACACAACCGGCCGGGCCACCGAGGGGATATTACTCCAACCCTTAATTCAGGGCATGAGCTAAGCGGGTCGCTGCCGGGTCGCCGGTGCCGACCGGTGCCCCCCGTCCTCGACGTGACGGCCGTCGAGCGCCCCGGCGCCGGTACCCGGGGCCGCCCGCGACACAGCGTACGGAACGCCTCCCGACCGCCGGGGCCATCCTGGCACCGCCACCGCCGCCGCACACCGGTGCTGCGGCGTCCAGAAGCCTCCGCGTGCCCCGTCGCCGTGCGCCGGTCGATACCGGCGTGACGTTCGATGCCGCGAGTGACGGGGAACAGGCCAAGGGATGCGAGTGGAACGAGACTGGCCGGCGTACCGCGCGCGCCTGAAGAAATGGCGACGGGACCCCGTGGTCGTGCAGACCCTGCGGTCGACGTTCGCGGCGACCCTCGCGTACGTCATCGCCCTGCGACTGAGCCCCGAGGCCGCACCTCTCACCGCGCCCCTCACCGCGCTGCTGGTCGTCCAGGTGACCCTCTACGCCACGCTCACCAACGGCGTCCGCCGGGTGAACTCGGTGGTGGCCGGCGTGCTCGTCGCGATCGCCTTCAGCCTTCTGGTGGGCCTGACCTGGTGGAGCCTGGCCCTGGTGATCCTGGCGGCGCTGGCCGTGGGGCACCTCGTGCGGGTCGACGAGTACGTGCCCGAGGTGGCGATCAGCGCGATGCTGGTGCTCGGCGTCACCACCGTCGGGGACACGGCCTGGGCGCGGATCGTGGAGACCCTGATCGGCGCGGCGGTCGGGCTCTCGTGCAACCTGCTGCTGGCCCCGCCGGTGTGGGTGGGCGAGGCCGGCGCCTCGATCCAGGGGCTGGCCCGCCGGATGCGCCAGCTGCTGCTGCGGGTCGGCGAGGAGGCCGGCGGCCGCACCCCCGTCGAGTACGCGGCTGAGCGCCTGCACGAGGCACGCCGGCTCGACCACGACATCGTGCGGGTCGACGCGGCGCTGCGGCAGGCCGAGGACAGTCTGCGGTTCAATCCACGGGTGCGCGAGGGCCTGCTGAACCGGGTGGTGCTGCGCACGGGTCTGGACACGCTGGAGATCTGCACGGTGGTGGTGCGGGTCCTGGCGCGCTCCCTCACCGACCTGGCGAAGGCCCGCGACCCGCGGACGCTGTTCGAGGGGGAGACCGGGTCCGTCGTCGAGCAGTTGCTGTCCGAGATCGGCGACGCCGTGGTGAGTTTCGCCGTGCTGGTCACCAGCAGCGTCAGCGCGAACGCGGAGTCGGCCGAGGGCCGGCTCGCGGCCGAACTCCAGACGGCGGCGGCCACCCGGGACAGGCTGGCCCGGATGCTGCTGGAGGAGGTCCGGCGGGACAGCCACGAGTGGCAGCTGTACGGCGCCGTGCTCACGGAGGTCAACCGCATGCTCGACGAGCTCGACACCGAGCACCGCTCGCGCCGGCTCCTGGAGGAGCTGGACCGCCACACCCGACTGCAACGCGAGCGCATGCCCCGGCTCACCCGGCTGCGCGAGCGCCTGGGCGTCCAGGAGCAGCTGTGGCGCAACCGCACGGGGGCCGGCTCCGGTCGTTCCCGCTGAACGACGCGGCCCTGGCCGCCTGGCGCCAGAAGCACCGGCGCGCGGCGGAGCCGGTGAGGGCAGCGCCGCCCACTCCCGGCGGTTCCGGTGCCGCACCGGCCCCGATGGCGGCTCCCGGTGCGGCACGAGGCGGTCCGTCCCGGGCCGCCGCGGCGAGGGGGCTCGGTGTCGGCGGCTCGATGCGCCAGGAGGTCCACCGTGACGAGCGGCCGCTGACGGACCGGCCGCGCGGCCCTCGGGCCGGGTCTTCGTCCACCTGGTGACGCCGCCGGAGTGACAGCGGATCACCGGCGAGGCTCCCCCGCCGTCACCCGTGGACCGGGCGGCGTACACGCGCGCGGGACTACCCTGGTTCGACCACTACAACCAGGACGCGCGGGATCTCGCGGCGCCTGACACGCTGTCGGCGGTGAAGCCGTCGGGGAGTGGCTCGGAGACGACCACGAGCCCTGGCAGGAGCCCACGCCGCGGCGGGTACGGCCCCTCGGGGACGCGCCGGGCAAGCCGGTCACGGACGGCGACCGGTGGACCGTGGCCCGCCCGCGCGCTTGCCCGTCGTCCGCCCTCACGCGTGTCGTCCCGGACGCAACACCCGTTGCTGATCTTGCACTTGGCGGGTGATCCGCGCGAAGGTGGCTGTCACGCCCGGGGCCGCGGACGAGTCCCGGGGCACGCGACGAGCTGAGGTGCACAGATGAGCGGGGACGCGCGGGCGGGCGGCGGCTGGAGCAGGCGGCGCTTCGTCGGGGTCGTCGCGGGGGCGGCGCTGCCGGCGTCGGCCGCCTGCGGGACACGGCCGGCCGACAGGACGTCCGAGACCCCCGCCGAGCGCGGGACACCGACAGCGGCTGCCAGGCCGTCCGGCCCTCGCCCGCTCTACGTCGGCACCTACACGTCCGTCGAGGGCGGCGGCACGGGCATCGGGCTGGCGACCTACGACCCGGCGACGGGCCGCGTCACCGGCACCGGCACGCTCACCGGCGTGCCGGACCCGTCGTATCTGGCGGTGCATCCCGACGGCCGCACGCTGTACGCGGTGAACGAGCGGCCGGACGGCGCGGTGACCGCCGTGCGGACGGCCGACCGCACGATCCTCGGCAGTCGCGGCACGGGAGGCGGCGCGCCCTGTCATCTCTCCGTGCATCCGGGCGGGCGCTGGCTGCTCAGCGCCAACTACACCTCCGGCAGCGTCGCCGTGCACCCGATCGAGTCCTCGGGAGCACTGGGAGAGCGCGCCGACCTGGTCACGCACGCGACTCCGGCACCGGGGCCCGGCCAGGACGGCCCGCACGCCCACCAGGTCGTCACGAGCCCTGACGGCGGTCACGTCCTGGCGGTCGACCTCGGCACGGACACGGTCTACAGCTACCGGCTGGACGAGCGGAACGGCACGCTGCGTGAGGTCGCGCAGGCGCACACCCGGCCGGGGGCGGGACCGCGGCACCTCACCTTCCACCCGGGCGGCCGGTACGCCTATCTGGCCAACGAGCTCGACAACACGGTCGCCGTCTGCGCCTACGACCCGGCGACGGGCCGCTTGACGATCGGCGAGCCCCAGTCCACGGGGACCGGCGCGGGCACCCACTATCCGGCGCAGATCCTGGTGACCGCCGACGGTGCGTACGCGTTCCTCGCCAACCGGGGCCACGACAGCCTGGCCCGTTACGCGGTGGAGGGCGACGGTGCCCGGCTCCGGCTGCTCGGCACGGTGCCGGTCGCGGGCGACTTCCCCCGCCAGATCGCCCTCTCGCCGGACGGACGGCTGCTGTTCGCGGCGAACCAGCGGTCGGGCGGTGTCAGCGTCTTCCACGTGGACGGCGCGAACGGTGAACTGCGGCTCGCCGGGGAGCCGTTCGCCTCACCCGTCGCCGTCTGTGCGCTGCCGCTGTAGCGTCCGGGGACAGGACGCGGCGCTCGCCTGGGCGAGCAGCACGTGCATACGCTCGGTGAGCTGCGCGACCCCGTCGGCGGGCATGTGGAAGGGCAGCCTCACATCGCCGTGGGCGCGGCGGCGCTCGATCCGCAGCGTCAGTCCGTGCCGGTCGACGGCGAGCGGCTGGACGCGCACCACGCCGTGCAGGTTGCCCGGCTCGACCAGCCGGGTGAGTCTCTCGACCGCTTCGGGGTGGGCCTCGGCCAGATGGGTCAGCAGCCGGGCCTCGGCGCCGGCCAGCGGGTCGGGCGCGGCCGCGGCGAACTCGTCCAGGTCGATCACCACGGAGCCGGACGGCCGGCGCAGCACCACACGGGTGGCCTGGAAGGCGAGGTGGCCGTCCTCGATCGTGAACCAGCCGGCCAGCCACAGCCGGGCGCGGATGCGGCTGCGCATCGGGACGGGGGCGACGTCGGCGAACTCCAGGACGGCGGACGGCTCGCCCCGGGGAGCGCAGATGGCGGCCGCGAGCAGGGCGCTGTCCTCCGGCACGTGCAGGACGATCCGGCCGTCCTCCTCCACGGTGTGCGCGCCGACGAGGTCCTCGCGCACGCCCTCGGCGGTCACCGCGCACGACCACGAGCCGGCGAGCACCGATCGGGCCCACTCCGCCGCGGCGGGCGCGGCCGTCCAGGCCTGGCTGTCACCCATCCCGTTCCTCCTCATTAGGTAAGGCTCACCTAACCTACCGAAGATCCAGGCGCACGCCAACCAGCGGGCACCCACCGCCGCCGCCGGGCCCCGTTCCGCTGTGCGTCATTGAATCCTCCCCTCCCTGAAGGACTCCGAAGGGAGGGGATTCCTGGCTCAGGCTGCCTCCAGGAGCGGCGCTCCCGGAGGTCTTGCGCCCTCGGCACCAGCCGGGTGGAGACCAGCCCGGACGAGCATCACGCGGGCGGAGTTCTTGTCCCTCGGGGAGACGACGCCGCACGCGGTGCAGGTGTAGGTACGTTCCGAAAGAGGAAGTGCGTGCTTGGTTCTCGCTCCGCACGACGCGCAGTCCATGGTGGTGTGCGCGGGATGCACGAGGCGGATGTCCCGCCCGTGCTTGCGGCCCATCTCGACCAGGGCCGTCTTCGTGGCGCCGATCGCCGCGTCAGCGGCTTTCCGGGCCATGGTGGTCCTGGCCAGGAACTTCGGGCGGAAGTCCTCGACGGCGATCGCGTCGTGGTCGCGGACCACGCGCTTGGCCCACTTGCGGGCGGTGTCCTGCCGCTGCCGGGCCACCTTCTTGTGCAGCTTGGCGGCCTGCAAGCGGGCCTGCCGGTAGCCCTTGGAGCCAGCTTGTCCTTTCGCGGGTTTCCTGCGGGCCGTCATCCGCTGGTAGCGGGCCAGGCGCTGTGCCGCGTTCTTGCCGTGCTGCGGGTGCGGAAGATCGTGGGCGTCGGATGTGGTGGTGGCGGTCTCCCTGACGCCCCAGTCCACCCCGAGCACCCGGCCCGTGGCGGGCAGCGGCTACACCTCGGTCGCGACGACGAACGACGCGTACCAGTGCCCGACACTGTCGCGGTACACGCGCACGCTGGAGGGGGCGGCGGGCAGGTCGCGGGACCACACGACCGTCAGGACGATGCCGCCTGCGAGGTGGAGGCGGCCGTCCTTGAGGCGGAACCCGCGCTGGGTGTAGTTCAGCGTGGGCAGCGCGTCCCTCTTCCGCTTGATGCGGGGCATCCCGGCGCGCCGGCGGACCGGCAGCTTCGCCTTGACGTCCTTCAACGCCTTGGCGCGGGACTTGGCGAAGTCGCGGATGGTCTGCTGCTGCGGCACCGACGCGCCCGCACGCAGCCAGGCCATCGCGTCGCGGGCCTCGGTCAGCATCTTGTCGAGCTGCGCCGGACCGCACGTCACCTTCTCGGCCGCCTCCCGGTTCGCGGCGTGGACCTTGCGGGACATGGCCACGCACTCGTTCCACACCCACCGGCAGCGCGCCCACTCGGCCATCAGGCCCGTGCAGGCGGTCGACGACACACGAAGCCGGTAGGTGTACCGGGCGTGCCCGACATCTCCCGCCGCTCCCATGGTGTCGCCATGGCATCATTTTAGCATGGAAGACGAGAAGCGGATCTCTCTCCGCCTGCCAACGGAACTGCACGCACGCCTTGTTGAAGAGGCCCGCGCCGACCGGCGGTCCCTCAACTCCGAGATCGTCCACCTGCTCGAGGTCGCGCTCGGCCCGGCGGGTGGAAACGACCCATCGCCCTGAAGGTGATCGGCCTTTCCTTGCCCTGCTCCGCAGGGGTCCGATTCCTCCCCGGTCTGAAGGCCGGGGCATCCTCGGAGGTATCAGGTGAAGGGGCGTCCGGTGCGCGGGCCGTGAGACGGAGCGCGGCACCCGGTGCCCGACGAAGCCCGCGCCGCGTCGACCTGGGGCTGAGTGAGGAAGAACGCCCCGGTCAGGTCGGCGTCCGTGAGGTCGGCGTCACGCAGATCCGCACCGATCAGGTCGGCACCGCACAGATCCGTGCCGGTCGGGCCTGCGGCGATGAGACAGGCACGCGCAGGTTCGCGCCACGCAAATCGGCGCCCGGGGGCCAGGCCCTGTCAGGTCCGCGCCCCGCGCTCGCGGCCCCGGGTACCGGCCCGGGCTCCCGTGTCGACGCGCCTCGCCTACCGGGTGAAGAGCTCGAACGCGACCGCCGGTCGCCCTCCGAAGCGCTCCCCCGCCTTCTCGGCGTAGCCGGTCAGGAAGTCCCGTACGTACGTCTCCGGGTCCTCGTCCGTCAGCACCTCGATGTACGTGCGGTGTTCGAGCAGGGAGCGCACCGCGCGCTCCAGGCCGGGTGTGGCTTCCACGGCGTGCGTCGGGCTGCTGGAGCCGGCGACCGCGACCCAGCGGACGCCGTTCCACGGCTCCAGACCCCGGTCGGCCAGTTCCGGGAAGATCCACCGGTTGCCCGCGTCGCCCGCCGCGTCGAGCGTGGCCCGGCCCACCGCGACATGGTCGGGGGTGTTCCAGGCGACGCCGCCCCAGGTGTCCCGGTGGTTGAGGGTGATCACCAGCTCGGGCCGGTACCGGCGGATGGCGGCGGCGATGTCCCGGCGCAGGGCGGTGCCGTACTCGATGACACCGTCGCGGTGGTCGAGGAACTCCACCTCCGTCACCCCGACGACCCCCGCGCTCGCCCGCTGCTCACGTTCGCGCACGGGGCCGCACTCCCCTGGCTCCAGCGTGTCGATGCCCGACTCGCCCCGGGTGGCCAGGACGTAGGTCACCTCACGGCCGGCCTCCGTCCAGGCGGCGATCGCCGCCGAACAGCCGTACTCGAGGTCGTCCGGATGCGCCACGACGGCGAGGGCGCGCCGCCAGTCGTCGGGCATGGGCTGGAGCTGAGAAGGCGTCGGCTCGGTCATGCCCGCACACTAGCCGGGCCTCGGGGCCGCCCGGCGTCAGACCTCGTCACGCGTCAGCGACAGCAGCCGGTCCAGGACACGGGGCCCGCCGGCCCGCACGCCGTCGTGCTCGAACTCGTCGGTGACCCAGGTGCGCAGGCCGCGCACGGCGCGGGCGGTCTCCAGCGAGTGGGCCGTGTCGACGTACATGTCGTCGTGGTACACCGCCGCCGCGACCGGCACCTCGTTGGCGGCGAGGCGTGCGGGGTCGTACAGCGGCCGCCAGCCGGTGTGGGCGGCGAGGAGTTCGGCGGTCTCGCGCAGCGGGCGCAGCGCGGGGTCGCAGTCGAACATCCAGGGGTGGATCGTCTCTCCGGTGAACAGCAGCGGTCCGTCGCCCGCGAGCGTCTTGGCGGCGTCGAACTGCGGGAGGTCCGCGCGGATCCGTTCGGCCGACCACGCGGTGGGGCGGTGGTCCTGGCCGTAGATGGCCTCGTGGACCAGCGCGTACAGCGGGTGTCCGGCGTACGACAGCAGGCCCTGGACCTCCTCCTGAAACGCGTCGGAGAGTACGGGGCCCTGCGCGGTGCGCACGAAGGCGTGCTCCAGGAGGTAGTGCAGCCGGTGGCTGCCCTCGCTGCCGCCGAGGAGGATGCCGAGGGACTGGAAGGCCTCGACGGTGAGCCGGTAGCCGCTCGGGAGCGCCACGTCGTGGGTGAGGAGGTGGTCGGCGATCCGGCGGGCCCGCTCGACGTCCTGCGGGTAGCGGGCGTAGTGGGCGGCGACCTTGCGCTCGATGCGCGGGTAGGCGGCACGGTAGACGTCGTCGGCGTGGGCGTCGAGGGAGGGCAGACCGCCGGTGACGAGGGCGGAGGCCAGGCCTTCGGGGGCGGCCGACAGGTAGTGCACGGTGCAGAAGCCGCCGAAGCTCTGGCCGAGCACCGTCCAGGGCGCGCCGCCGGTGACCTCGCGCCGCACCGCCTCGCAGTCGCGGACGATCGAGTCGGCGCGGAAGTGCGTCAGGTAGGCGGCCTGTTCGGCAGGGCCGCCGCGCATCGGGAGCGTCTGGCGGCCGGCCGGTGTGGAGTGACCCGTGCCGCGCTGGTCGAGGAGGAGGACGCGGTACTCCTTCAGGGCCCGGCCGAGCCACGCCTGCTTCCCGACGAAACGATTCGCCCCGAAGCCCGGGCCGCCCTGGAGGAAGAGCAGCCACGGCAGGTCCTGCCCCGCCTTCTCGCTCGCGACGACCTCACGGGCGTAGAGCTCGATGCTCTCCCCGGCCGGGTCCTCGTGGTCGAGGGGCACGGTGAATCGGCGGTCGGTGAGGACGACGCCGGGCTGGCGGTAGCTGGCGCTCAACAGGGCTCCCGGGGTGACGACGGTGACAACGGTGCTGGCCGCGTCCCAGTTCAGCACATCACCGGCCGGCCGCCACCGCCGGGGATCATGAACGGCCACTGAACGGCGGTTCAGTGGCTGGATCACGGGGGTGCGGCGTGCCCGGCCGGTGCGGGCGGCCGGTGCGGGCGGCCGGTGCGGGCGGCCGGTGCGGGCGG
>NZ_JBSFCI010000037.1:0-69660 GCF_053593375.1 Streptomyces sp. NPDC002309
CGTCCAGCGGCCGGATCTCCGCCGCGTACGACGACAACGCACCCGACACCGTCTCCAGACCGTCCGCGAAACCGTCCGCCCGGTCCATCACCGGCTTCGTCGTCGCGAACAACCGCTCCGCCTCCGGAGCCCGGTAATACGCCGACAACCCCTGGAACCGGGAATGCACATCCGATCCCGCGTCACGGACACCGCCCGCGTCCTTCCTCAACGCCGCGTGATCCAGCTCCAACTGCGCCAGATTGCCGGTGAACTGCGGAATCTGCTCCGGATTGATCACGCTCAACCGCCCCCGCTCGTCCGCGTGTCATCGGATCAACTCTCGATCCGATCATCACATGGGAGGGGGGCTGACTTCCTGGCCGGTGCGGAGTCTGTTACCAGAGTGGGAAGTTACGCCGCGCTCGCGTCCTGGGGCCGCCGTAGCTCACCGGCGGGCCGGGAGACGAGTCCTCGGTCAGCAGGATGCCGCCCAGGGCCGCTCCGCCGACGCCGCCGCCGGCGTGAGGGCCCGCCCCGGACATGGGGGTGCCGTGCACGCGCACGTCCTGCTCGGCCAGGTGCAGGGCGCTGCGGGCCAGGGTGTCGGCGGTGAGCGGGTCCTCGGTCAGCCGCCGCCGGGCGGTCGCGAGGCGCGTGCGGGCCTCGGCCCCCACCACGCCCCGGTGCGTGGCGACGAAGTCGTCCGCCCCGGCCGTCGCGCTCCGGGCGACCAGCTCGCCGGCCACGGCCAGCACCCCGCCCCGCTCCGCCGCGACCGGCGCGAGGGCCCGCACGACCCGGCGCAGGGCGTCGAGAGGGTCGTACCGTCCGGCGGTCAGCGTCTCGCGGACGGCGGCCAGGACGGCATCGGCGTGCAGGACGCGGGAGTTCAGCTCACCGACGGGAGTCCGCGCGTCGTCCGCCGGGCCGGCCAGGCGCCGCCGCGCGCCCGCGATCTCCCCCTCCGCCCCCGTCAGGGCCGCCCCCGTCAGCCTTCCGGCCGTCGACAACTCCTCGGCGAGGCGCTCGACAGCGGTCCCGAAGGTCGCCGCCTGGGCGATCGCGGCCTCGGCCGCGCGCAGATGGGCGGCGGCGCGCTCGGGTTCGTCGGCGACGGCGGCCTGATGGGCCTGGTTGAGGTGGGCGGTGGTGAACACCAGCCGGTCCTTGGCCTGTTCGACGTGGCCGACGACCGGGGCGGACGCCGTGGACGCGTAACGCCTGCCGAGGTCGGCCAGCACCCACTCGGCGACCGACGTACGGCCCGCCACCTCACGGAACCGCGTCTGTGCCGCCTCCAGCGCGGACCGGATGTCCTGTTCCAGGCCGCGTACCGCGTCGAAGCCCGCCGCTTTTGCGTCCAGCCGCCGTCCGGCCTCCGTGCACCGTCCGACGATCCCGGCGAGCGCCTGCCGCCGGGCCGCGGCCTCGGAGGGGAGCCCGTCGTCGTACCGCTGCCGTATCGCGCACGCGGCCGAGAGTTCCCACTCCGCGTCCCGTACCGCCCTTGCGAAGGGCTCCAGCGCCTGGGGGGCGGATGTGGCACCGGCGGCGGCGAGTTCCTCGCGGGAGGCGCGCACCCAGTTGTCCGCCTCGACCAGGGATGCCCGCGATTCCGCGTCGAGTCCGGCCAGGGGGTGCGACGGGGCGGGGGCCGTGGCGGACGGGGAGCCGCCCGGGGTGGTGCGGGCGCGGGTGCGCCGGGTCCGGCGAAGGTAGGTGTACCCGGCCAGGACCGTCGCCGCGCTCAGGGCGAGGAGCGGGAGGACGAGGTCGGCGGTGGAGGTCTTCTCCACGTCCTCCTGGGCCGCCGCGCCCGAGGCGGGGGCGGCGGGCGCGAGCGCGGCCGGGCGGTCACCGCTCGACGTGGCGGTCAGCTCGGGCCACACCAGCCACAGGATCGCGATCACTCCGCCGATCAGCGTGTGCGCGACCCGCACGGATATGTGCGCGGTCGGGGGCCGGGGCCGGCGGCGGATCGAGGAGGGTGTCACATTCCGGAGCGTATGAGCAGGAATGCGACTCCGCGAGTGGTGTGCGCCTCTTGTGGGACCGGCCGTTCCGAAGACTCCGGCCACTCGCGCGCCGGACACCGTGGCCCGCACGGGCTTCCTCGCCGCCGCCACCCGTTCGCGTGAGCGCACAGGGTGTCCCGTGCGCCCCGGTGTCGCCGATTCGTCAGACAGTCGTCATATGAGCTTTGCCCCCAAGGGTGCTCCCGTTAGTTGTGGGGTGGCTGTGGGAGGCCTACGTTCCACGGCACTTCCCCTATTTCTTGTGAGGGTCACCGATCCATGCGCGCTCTACTCACCAGCAAGATCGCCCGCCGTGCCCTGCGGCCCGTCACCGCGCTCATCGACCAGCGCATCCAGCGTGAGGTCCGGCGCGTCGTCGGAAACACCTCCTACGACGCCGTGCAGCAGGAGCTGAAGAAGGTACGCGCCCGCCAGCGCCCCCTGGAGCTGTATTTCGACGGCACCGGGCGCGGTGCGTCACGGCTGCCGTCGACGCCTCATCTGAACCGGACGATCGCGGAGTTGACCCATGTCACCGGGAACGGGGAGGGCGCGGAGCGGGCGGTTGCGCAGGCGTTCCGGCTGCTCATCGCGATGGAGGCGCTGGGCGTCGGTCGCATAGCCGGCGGCACGATGAACATCTGCGGCAAGCTCTCCGCCGTTCCGTTGCTCGACCCGCCGAACGACGAGATCCTGGAGATCGGCACGCTGTACGGCATGTTCGGCGCGGCCCTGATCCGGATGATGGAGCGCGAGGGGCGCGACCCCCGGCTGACGATCGTGGATCCGCTGGCCGGTCAGCAGCTGCAGCCGGGCACCAGCATGGGCGGTGACGTGACGGGCACGCCGGTGCGGGAGGCCGCCGTGCGCAGCAATCTGGCACTGGTGGGCGCGGCCGGTGCCGCGACCCGGATCCACCAGGGTTTCTCCGAGGACCCCGAGGTGCGGGCCGCCGTCTCCGACCGGTCCTACGGAGTGGTCGTCGTCGACGGCGACCACTCCGCCGAGGGCGTGGCCCAGGACCTGGAGTGGGCCGAGCAGATCGTCGCCCCCGGCGGGATCGTCGTACTCGACGACTTCGGGCACCCGAAGTGGCCGGGCATCAAGGAGGCCTTCGAGAAGCACATGGCCACCGACACCCGGTTCACCTTCCTCGGGCAGGTCGCGCACTCCGGCTATCTGCGCGCTTCAGCCTCCTGACGACGCGGACCGCCGGCGGATCCTGTCCCCCAGCCAGACCAGCGGGTCGTACTTGCGGTCGACGGCCCGCTCCTTCAGCGGGATCAGCGCGTTGTCGGTGATCTTGATGCCTTCGGGGCAGACCTCCGTGCAGCACTTGGTGATGTTGCAGTAGCCGAGTCCGTGCTCGTCCTGGGCGGCGCGCTTGCGGTCCAGGCCGGACTCGGCCGCCTCGTCCAGCGGATGCATGTCCAGTTCCGCGACCCGCATCAGGAAGCGCGGGCCGGCGAACGCGGGCTTGTTCTCCTCGTGGTCCCGGACCACATGGCAGGTGTCCTGGCACAGGAAGCACTCGATGCACTTGCGGAACTCCTGCGAGCGGTCGACGTCCTCCTGCATCATGCGGTACTCGCCCGGCCTGAGACCGGCCGGCGGCACGAAGGCCGGGACCTCCCGCGCCTTGTCGTAGTTGAAGCCGACGTCCGTCACGAGATCCCGTACGACCGGGAAGGCGCGCAGCGGGGTGACGGTGATCGTCTCCTGGCGGTCGAACACCGACATCCGGGTCATGCACAGCAGCCGGGGGCGCCCGTTGATCTCGGCCGAGCACGAACCGCACTTGCCGGCCTTGCAGTTCCAGCGCACCGCCAGGTCGGGGGCCTGGGTGGCCTGGAGGCGGTGGATGATGTCCAGCACCACCTCGCCGTCGTTGACCTCGACCTGGAAGTCCTCCAGGCCGCCACCGTCCGTGTCGCCACGCCACACCTTGAAGCGGGCCTCATAGCTGCTCACTCGTACAGCTCCTCTTCGGCGAGGTACTTGACCAGCTCCTCCTTGTCGAAGAGGGCGAGCAGGTCGGAACGGATGGGTTCGGTGTCCTCACGGGTGAGGGCGATCCGGCCGTCGACGGAGTCCGTCGCCGGCCCGTCCGTCGGGTCGGTGAGCCGGCACAGCAGGTTGACGCGGCGCCATCGGCGCTCCATCGACGGGTGGTCCTCGCGGGTGTGGCCGCCGCGCGACTCGGTGCGCTCCAGCGCGGCCCTGGCCACGCACTCGCTGACCAGCAGCATGTTCCGCAGGTCCAGCGCGAGGTGCCAGCCGGGGTTGAACTGACGGTGCCCCTCGACGCCCGCGCGCCGTACCCGTACCCGCAGCTCGGCCAGCTTCTTCAGGGCCTGCTCCATCTCCGCCTCGCGGCGGATGATGCCGACCAGGTCGTTCATCGTCTGCTGGAGCTCCTGGTGCAGGGTGTACGGGTTCTCCGGGGGGCCGCCGGCCGGCTCCTCGTTCTCCGCCTCGGCGGAGAACGGGCGCAGCGCCTCCGCCGCCGCCGAGTCCACCTGGCCGTCGTCCGCCCGGGGCCGGCCGGCCGTCAGCCCGGCCGCGTACGCGGCGGCGTGCAGTCCCGCCCGGCGGCCGAACACCAGCAGGTCGGAGAGCGAGTTGCCGCCGAGCCGGTTGGAGCCGTGCATCCCGCCGGCCACCTCACCGGCCGCGTACAGCCCGGGCACCCCGCGGGCCGCCGCCGTGTCGGACTCGACGGCGATGCCGCCCATCACGTAGTGGCAGGTGGGCCCGACCTCCATCGCCTCGGCGGTGATGTCGACGTCGGCCAGCTCCTTGAACTGGTGGTACATCGACGGCAGCCGGCGCTTGATCACCTCGGCGGGCATCCGTGTCGACACGTCCAGGAAGACACCGCCGTGCGGGGAGCCGCGGCCCTCCTTGACCTCGGAGTTGATGGCGCGGGCGACCTCGTCGCGGGGGAGCAGTTCGGGGGGACGGCGGTTCGTGTCCGGGTCCTCGTACCAGCGGTCGGCCTCGTCCTCGGTCTCGGCGTACTTCTCCTTGAAGACGTCCGGGACGTAGTCGAACATGAACCGTTTGCCGTCGGAGTTGCGCAGCACGCCGCCGTCGCCGCGGACGGACTCCGTGACGAGGATGCCCTTCACCGAGGGTGGCCAGACCATGCCGGTCGGGTGGAACTGCACGAACTCCATGTTCAGCAGCGGCGCCCCGGCCAGCAGCGCCAGCGCGTGACCGTCGCCCGTGTACTCCCACGAGTTCGACGTGACCTTGAAGGACTTGCCGATGCCGCCGGTCGCGATCACCACGGCGGGGGCCTCCAGCACGAAGAACCGGCCCGACTCCCGCTCGTAGGCGAAGACACCGCTCACCCGGGAGCCGTCCTTCAGGACACGGGTGACCGTGCACTCCTGGAAGACCTTCAGACGGGACTCGTAGTCGCCGGTCTCGCGGTGGTCCTCCTGCTGGAGGGCGACGATCCGCTGCTGGAGGGTGCGGATCAGCTCCAGGCCGGTGCGGTCGCCGACGTGGGCGAGGCGCGGGTACTCGTGGCCGCCGAAGTTGCGCTGGGAGATCCGGCCGTCCTTCGTACGGTCGAACAGGGCACCCCAGGTCTCCAGCTCCCACACCCGCTCCGGGGCCTCCTGGGCGTGCAGTTCGGCCATCCGCCACTGGTTGAGGAACTTGCCGCCGCGCAGGGTGTCACGGAAGTGCACCTGCCAGTTGTCGTGCGGGTTGGCGTTGGCCATCGCGGCGGCGATCCCGCCCTCGGCCATCACCGTGTGCGCCTTGCCGAACAGCGACTTGCAGATCACGGCCGTGCGGGCACCCCGCTCGCGCGCCTCGATGGCGGCGCGCAGTCCGGCGCCGCCCGCGCCGACCACGACGACGTCCCACTCCTGTCGCTCGACCACGGACATCAAGAAGCCCCACTCATCTAGAAGAAGCGCGGATCGTCGAAGACCCCGGACGCGACGAGATAGACGTAGAAGTCGGCGAGCGCCACGCTCACCAACGACGCCCACGCGAGCTGCATGTGGCGGGCGTTCAGTTTCCCGACCCACTGCCACATCCGGTAGCGCACCGGGTGTTTGGAGAAGTGCTTGAGCTTGCCGCCGACGATGTGCCGGCAGGAGTGGCAGGAGATCGTGTACGCCCAGATCAAGACGATGTTGACGAGGAACACCAGGGTGCCGAGGCCCATGTGGCCCCACGCGTAGTTCTCGTCGCGGAAGGCGAGCACGGTGTCGTACGTCAGGATGCCGGCGACGAGGATCGCGGCGTAGAAGAAGTACCGGTGGACGTTCTGCAGGATCAGCGGGAAGCGGGTCTCACCGCTGTACTTCTTGTGCGGCTCGGCCACCGCGCAGGCCGGCGGGGACGCCCAGAAGCCCCGGTAGTAGGCCTTGCGGTAGTAGTAGCAGGTCAGCCGGAAGCCGAGCGGGAAGATCAGGATGATGATCGCGGGCGAGATGCCCCACCAGCCCCCGAAGAGCTCCCAGTTGGGCCCTCCCTTCATCGGCTCGCAGTTCTCCGCCAGACAGGGGGAGTAGAAGGGCGAGACGTAGGGGGCCGCGTAGTAGTCGGTGTTCGCGAAGGCCCGCCAGGTCGAGTACACGATGAAGGCGAACAGCCCGGCGGCGGTCGCGGCGGGCGCCAGCCACCAGCGGTCGGTCCGCAGATGCGGGGCTCCGATCGCGGCGCGCGAGGCCGAGCGTACGCCGCCGCCAGGGGGATGGGGATCTGTGGTGGTGGGTTCCGTACCAGTGGCCAAGGTGTGACTCCGGTCGGTCGGGACTCGGGCCGGTCAGGGTGCGCGTCGGTCGCGGGCGCCGAGTCCCTCGTCGTCCGTGTCGACCCACAGGCTGTTGTCGTACGGGGTGTCCGGGATGGTGACGAGTTCGGGGCGCCGTGGCGCGGCGGGGGAACTGGCCGCCTCGCGGAGGAGCGCGACACTCTCGCGCAGGTGTTCGCAGTCGGTGCGGACGCGGCGTATGTCGAGCCCGCCGGTGCCGAGCAGCTGCTCCAGACGGCCCAGCGACCGGGACAGGTCGTCCAGGCTGCGCCGCACCGCCGTCAGTTCGTCGTGCACGGACATGACGTGACCTCACTTCCGTCGGCACGGTGGCCGTGGGTGGCAACGGTCATGCGCCTGCGAGTGTTGCGCGTCACACCTGCCGCTGGGAAGGGACGTGCACCGATTGGCCGAGGCGTACGGGTGCATCCCGTGGTGTGTTGCGCCGCACGGGTGGGCTTCCCGGCGGTCGTCGCCGTGTCGCCCGGTGTTGCTGAACCCTTTCCTCTTCAGTGGCCGCATAAAGCCGAAACATCTGATCAGCTCCATATACCACCAAAAGTGATCGTAACCCCCGCGGCTCCCGGAGGTATCCAGAGATGTCTCACGACGGCGTCACACTGCGCGCGGTGATGCGCTCGGTCGCCTTCCTCACCGCGGGTGTGCTCGCGGTGCCCGCACTGGCCGGGTGCGGTTCGGACGACGAGGCGGACAAGCCGCTGGCCGGGCAGGACATCGCGTCGGCCGGCCGCGCGCAGGTCGCCGACGGCGGCACCGTGCGCTGGGCGGTGGACGCCGTACCGGACACGCTCAACACCTTCCAGGCCGACGCCGACGCGACCACCACGAGGATCGCGCAGGCCGTGCTGCCCTCGATGTTCCGGCTCACCGAGAGCGGGCGGCCGGAGATCAACCCCGACTACCTCGAATCGGCGAAGGTCGTGAAGACCGAGCCCCGGCAGGTGGTCCTCTACAAGCTCAACCAGCAGGCCGTCTGGAGCGACGGGCGGGAGCTCGGCGCGGCCGACTTCGCCGCCCAGTGGCGGGCCCTGTCCGGGAAGGACAGCGCCTACTGGACCGCGCGCAACGCCGGGTACGAACGCATCGAGCGGATCGAGCGGGGCGGCAGCAACCTGGAGGTCAAGGTCACCTTCAGCAGGGCCTACGCCGACTGGAGGTCGCTGTTCTCGCCGCTGTACCCGAAGGAGGTCATGGGCACGCCCGACTCCTTCAACGACGGGGCCCGCACCAAGCTCAAGGTCACCGCCGGGCCGTTCACCGTGCGGAGCGTGGACAAGAAGAAGGACCAGGTCGTCCTCGTCCGCAGTCCGCGGTGGTGGGGCGAGCCGGCCAAGCTCTCCGAGATCGTCCTGAGCGCCGTACCGCGCGAGAAGCGGGCCGAGGCACTGGCCGCCGGGACCGTCGACCTCGCCGACATCGACGCGGCCACCGCCCGGCGCGTGGACCTCGCCGGACGCGCCCAGGCAAGCGCCGCGCCGCAGGGCGGCGCGGCGGTGGCCGCGGACGCGCAGACGCTGGGCCGCTACGAGGTCCGCAAGTCGCTGGAACCGGCCTACACCCAGCTCGCCCTCAACGGCGCCGCCGGTCCGCTCGCCGACGAACGCGTCCGCCGGGCCGTGGCCCGCGCGCTGGACCGCAAGGAACTGGCGGAGGTCGTCCTGGAGCCGCTGGGACTGCCCGCCGAGCCGGTCGGCAGCCACCTCGCGCTGGCCGGGCAGGAGGCGTACGCCGACAACAGCGGCGCGCTCGGCGGCGAGGACACCAAGGAGGCGCAGGCGCTGCTCGCCGACGCGGGATGGGTGCGCGGCGGGCCGCTGAAGGAGCCGAAGAAGGAGAAGGCGGCGGGGCCGCAGGGCGCCTCCGCGTCACCGGAGTCCGGCGAGTCGCCGGCCGAGGACGACGGGACGTACATCGTCGGCGAGGACGGGAAGGCGGGTGACGATCCGCGGTGGCGTGACCACCCGGAGCACCCCCGCAACCTGGCCCAGGACGGCAAGCAGCACGTCCAGCAGGGAGGCGGGGCGCAGGGCGCGTACGCGCCCCAGGGCACCGCGGCCCCGGGCCCCGCGGCCGGACCGCTCGCCAAGGACGGCAAGCCGCTCACGCTGCGCTTCGTCCTGCCCTCGGGAGTGGGGTCCACCACGCTGCACCAGGTCGCGGACCGGATCTCGCGGATGCTGAAGCGGGTCGGCATCAGCACGGAGACGACCAAGGTCCCCGACGGGAGCTACTTCAAGGACCACATCGCGAACGGCCAGTACGACCTCGCCCTGTACTCCTGGCCCGCCTCCGCGTTCCCCGCGACCGACGCCCGCCCGATCTACGCCAAGCCGGTACCCGCGGCCGACGGCTCGCTGAGCATCGAGCAGAACTACACGCGGATCGGCACGGACCAGGTCGACCAGCTCTTCGACCAGGCGGTCGCCACGCTGGACGAGGAGGAGTCCCGCGACCTCGTCCGCAAGGCCGACTCCCGCATCTGGGCCGCCGCCGGCTCCATCCCGCTCTACCAGCGCCCCCAGCTGACCGCCGCGCGCAAGAATCTCGCCAACACCGGCTCCTTCGGCTTCGCGACCCCGGTGTACCAGGACATGGGCTTCCTGAAGAAGGCCGAGCCGCCGGCGAAGGCGGCGAACGGGAGCTGATCCCGCACCCTCCCGCCCGGTCCGGCGCCGGTGGCACCCGTGGCGTCGGGCCGGGTCCTGCCGTGCCCCCACCTGCGCCGACGTATCCCCGCAAGCCCCACCCGCGGCAGCCCCGTACGATGGGGTGAGGCCGTGGCGTGTCAAGCCCGGCAGGGCGCGCGTAACCAGTCCTACGCGCAGCCGTCCTCACCACCCGGGAGAACGCCGCATTATGGCCACGCGCCACGACATCCGCAACGTCGCCATCGTCGCCCACGTCGACCACGGCAAGACCACCATCGTCGACGGCATGTTGAAGCAGGCCGGCGCCTTCGCCGCGCACCAGCTCGACTCCGTCGACGACCGCATGATGGACTCGAACGACCTGGAGCGTGAGAAGGGCATCACGATCCTCGCCAAGAACACGGCGGTCAAGTACCACCCGAAGGACGGCGGGGACCCGATCACGATCAACATCATCGACACCCCTGGCCACGCCGACTTCGGCGGCGAGGTCGAGCGCGGTCTGTCGATGGTCGACGGTGTCGTGCTGCTCGTGGACGCCTCCGAGGGCCCGCTGCCGCAGACCCGCTTCGTGCTGCGCAAGGCGCTCCAGCAGCGGCTGCCCGTCATCCTGTGCATCAACAAGACGGACCGTCCCGACTCGCGCATCGACGAGGTCGTCAACGAGACCTACGACCTCTTCCTCGACCTGGACGCGGACGAGGACCAGATCGAGTTCCCGATCGTCTACGCCTGCGGCCGTGACGGCGTCGCCTCGCTGACCAAGCCGGAGAACGGCACGGTCCCGGCCGACTCCGACAGCCTGGAGCCGTTCTTCTCGACGATCCTTCAGCACATCCCGGCCCCGACCTACAGCGACGAGGCCCCGCTCCAGGCGCACGTCACCAACCTGGACGCGGACAACTTCCTCGGCCGTATCGCGCTGCTCCGCGTCGAGCAGGGCGAGCTGCGCAAGGGCCAGACCGTGGCCTGGATCAAGCGCGACGGCTCGGTCAGCAACGTCCGCATCACCGAGCTGATGATGACCGAGGCGCTCACCCGCAAGCCCGCCGAGAAGGCCGGCCCCGGTGACATCTGCGCCGTCGCCGGTATCCCGGAGATCATGATCGGCGAGACCCTCGCCGACACCGAGAACCCGATCCCGCTGC
Organism: Streptomyces sp. NPDC002309; assembly: GCF_053593375.1. Taxonomy (NCBI): domain Bacteria; kingdom Bacillati; phylum Actinomycetota; class Actinomycetes; order Kitasatosporales; family Streptomycetaceae; genus Streptomyces; species Streptomyces sp. NPDC002309. Next base: position 10,595 of record NZ_JBSFCI010000037.1, read on the forward strand.
CGCTGATCACGGTCGACGAGCCGGCGATCTCCATGACCATCGGCACCAACACCTCGCCGCTGGTCGGCCGCGGCGGCACCGGCAAGGGCGCCGACGCGAAGGCCGCGGTCAAGGACCGCAAGGTCACCGCGCGCCAGGTCAAGGACCGTCTGGACCGCGAGCTGGTCGGTAACGTCTCGCTGCGCGTGCTCGACACCGAGCGTCCCGACGCCTGGGAGGTGCAGGGCCGCGGTGAGCTGGCGCTGGCCATCCTGGTCGAGCAGATGCGCCGTGAGGGCTACGAGCTGACCGTCGGCAAGCCGCAGGTCGTCACCCGCGAGATCGACGGCAAGACGCACGAGCCGGTCGAGCGCATGACGATCGACGTGCCCGAGGAGCACATGGGTGCCGTCACCCAGCTCATGGGCGTCCGCAAGGGCCGGATGGACAACATGTCGAACCACGGCTCCGGCTGGGTGCGCATGGAGTTCGTGGTGCCCTCCCGCGGCCTCATCGGCTTCCGGACGGAGTTCCTGACCCAGACCCGCGGCACCGGCATCGGCCACTCCATCCACGAGGGCTTCGAGCCCTGGTTCGGCACCCTCCAGACGCGGAACAACGGCTCGCTCGTGGCCGACCGCTCCGGTGCCGTGACGGCGTTCGCCATGACGAACCTCCAGGAGCGCGGTGTGCTGTTCACCGAGCCCGGCACGGAGGTGTACGAGGGCATGATCGTCGGCGAGAACTCGCGCTCCGACGACATGGACGTGAATATCACCAAGGAGAAGAAGCTCACGAACATGCGGTCGTCCTCGGCCGACTCGTTCGAGGCGATCGTCCCGCCGCGCAAGCTGTCCCTGGAGCAGTCCCTGGAGTTCTGCCGCGACGACGAGTGCGTCGAGGTCACCCCGGAGGCCGTTCGCATCCGCAAGGTCAACCTGGACGCGCGTGAGCGTGCCCGGGCCGCGAGCCGCGCCAAGCACGGCTGACGGGCCTCAGAGGGCCCCTCTCGCGGGACCCGGCTCTCTCCGTGAGGGGAGAGAGCCGGGTCCTCGTGTTGGGCGTTTTCAGGAGCTTGTGGGCGAATCTTGAAGCCCTGTTCGGATATCGGTGTCCTGGCGATCAAGTTTCGGACATGTAAACAAAAATCCCTCCTGGTATGTCCGAAAGGTCGATTTCTTGTCTCACCTGTCAAGCGCGCGCAGGTGTCAATCTTTGCAATTTTTGCTCAAAAAATGGACGCGAGGGAGATCCCTGTGTCTTCCGCCCTTGACGCGCGTTGATGCACTTGGCGAAAGTTCCCTCAAACCACAGAACCTGCCGGTATCTGTGCTGCGCTCAACTCTCCAACCCCCCGGGGGACGAACACGATGACCAGTCCAATCAACGCCGAGGGCTCCGGGTCCGCGGCTGTCTTGGACCCTGAGCTCGCAACGACCCCTGAGGTCGCCAAGGGCGTGAAGCAGCCCGAGGGTCGTTCCCCCGGCCAGTTGATGTGGCAGCGCTTCAAGCGGGACCGTACTGGGATGATCTGCGCCGGCGTGGTGATTTTCTACTTCGTCGTCGCCCTCGCGGCGCCGCTGCTGACCATGATCAGCGGCACCGACCCGTACACGCTGTACGGCCAGGACCCCACCTACGCCGACAACCCCGTGCTGGACGACTTCGGACTGCCGCTGGGCTGGTTCGGCGGCGTCTCGGGCGACCACTGGTTCGGTGTGGAGCCGCAGTACGGACGCGACCTGTTCGCAATGCTCGTGTACGGCATGCGCACCTCGCTGTTCATGGCGCTCGGCGTGACCACGCTGCTGATGGCCACCGGCATCATCGTCGGACTCGTCGGCGGCTACTTCGGCGGTCGCACCGACTACTGGCTGGGCCGGGTCACCGACTTCTTCCTCTCCTTCCCTCAGCAGCTGTTCTTCATCGCCTTCATGCCCGTGGTGACCGCGTTCTTCGTGGACCCGCGGGAGGAGACGCCCACCTACTTCAGGGCGCTGGCGATCCTGATCGTGCTGTGGCTGCTGGGCTGGATGAGCATGGCGCGTATCGTTCGCTCCACGGTGCTCTCGCTGCGCGACCGGGAGTTCGTCGAGGCGGCCAAGGTCTCGGGCGCGTCCCCGGGGCGGATCGTCCGCAAGGAGATTCTGCCGAACATCGTCTCCCCGGTGCTGATCCAGTTCACGTATCAGTTGCCCGCCGTCATCCTGACCATCGCCTTCCTCTCCTTCGCCGGAGTCGGGTTCGTCGAGCCCACACCGGACTGGGGACGACTGTTCGCCGCCGGCGCCAAGTACGCCGAGCAGAATCCGGCGTTCATGTTCTTCCCGGGTGTGGCGCTGGTCATCTTCATCCTGTGCTTCAACCTCCTCGGAGACTCCGTACGGGATGCCTTCGACCCCAAGTCCGGGCGCTGAATCGTCCATTGGTGGGGGGTGGCTGCCGCCCCCGCGTCGGCCTGCCAGCCGCGTCAGGCAGTACTCATGGATAACAACCGACAGGTAGGTGCATACACCGCTATGAAGTCGTTCACCTCGCGCAGAACCAGCGCCATAGTCGTCGCCCTCGCGGCGGGCTCGCTGGCCCTCACCGGCTGCTCCGAGAACAAGGGCGCCACCAGCAACAAGGACTCCAAGAAGGACCAGAAGGAGGCGGCGACCCAGTCGAGTGCCGTCACCTACGCGGACGCCGCGGCGTCCACGGGTCCGGCCAAGGAGGTCCCCGGCGCCAAGAGCGGCGGCACCATCCAGGTCTACCAGGAGGCGGGGCTGTCCCACCTGGACCCGGGGCAGATCTATGTCTCCGACGCCGGCCAGATCTCCAACCTGATCTTCCGCGGCCTCACCAACTTCTCCGAGGACGGCAAGGGCGGCGTCTCGGTCGTGGGCGACCTCGCCACCGACTCGGGTAAGTCCTCGGATGGCGGCAAGACCTGGACGTACACGCTCAAGGACGGCATCAAGGACCAGAACGGCAACGAGATCACCTCGGCCGACATCCGCCACACCTTCGAGCGTCAGTTCTCCGAGCTCATCATCGACGGCCCGCCCTACGTGCGGAGCTGGCTCGCCGGCACCAAGTACAAGGACGACCCGAAGAAGCTGCTGCCGGACGGCGGCTATGGCAAGAAGCACCTGCCGGACTCCGTCCTGGAGACCCCGGACGACAAGACGGTCGTCTTCCACTTCGACACGGCGCGCCCCGACCTGCCGCAGACCCTGGCCATGCCGGGCTACTCCGTTGTTCCGGAGAAGACCGACACCAAGGCGAAGTACGACAAGGCCCCGGTTGCCGTCGGCCCGTACAAGATCGCCGAGTACAAGGTCGGCAAGTCCCTCAAGCTCGTCAAGAACGACCAGTGGGACCCGAAGACCGACTCCGTGCGCCGCCAGTACGTGGACGGCTGGAACGTCCAGTTCGGTGTCACCGAGTCGACGCAGACCAAGCGTCTGATCTCCGACCAGGGTGACGCCAAGAACGCCATCCAGTTCACCGGTGGTGTCGAGTCGACACAGATCCAGTCGGTCATCGGTGACCCGGCCGTGAACAAGCGCACGATCAAGGGATACCAGCCCTACGTCATGCAGCTGACGTTCAACCTGGACCGGGTCAAGAACAAGACGGTCCGTGACGCCGTCACCTACGCGGTGAACTCCAAGTCGCTCATCGCCGGCGAGGGTGGTGCCTACGGTGGTGACGTCGCCCCGAACCTGTTCGCTCCCACCCTGCCGGGCTACGAGGCCGACTACGACCCGTACGGCCGTCTGAAGACGCCGCAGGGCAACATCGCGAAGGCCAAGGAACTCCTGAAGGACGTCCCGGCCGCCGAGAAGAAGCTCGTCTTCGCCTACGGAAACAGCGAGGCCGGCCAGAAGCGCAAGGTCGCCATCGAGGACGCGCTGGGCAAGGTCGGCATCGACGTGGTCTCCAAGGAGATCGACGCGGCCAGCTTCTACGAGCAGATCGGCAAGCTGGACAACCCCTACGACATCTACATCACCGGCTGGGGCCAGGACTGGCCCTCCCCGGGCACCGTCGTGACGCCGATCTACGACCCCTCCCTGGTCGGCGACGGTCAGTCGAACTACTCCCACGTCAAGGACCCGAAGATCCAGGAGTTCATCGACAAGGCGCTGACCCAGGAGCCGACTGAGGCCGCCAAGACCTGGCAGGAAGCGCACCGCTACATCCTGGAGGAGGTCAACGTGGCCGCTCCGCTGTGGTACACCAAGCAGTTCCAGCTCTACGGTTCGAACATCGGTGGCGCCCGGTACAGCACCGAGTCGAGCTACATCGACCTCAACGGTCTGTTCCTGAAGTCGTAACTCTCTACGGCTGATCGCGGGGGTGCGCGCCTGTTAGGGCGCACCCCCGCGGATCCGTGAAACCTGTCTACCGATTCCGCAGAGAGCAGCCTTCCTGCCATGCTTCAGTTCATCCTTAGGCGCACGGTCGGTGCCGTCGTCACCCTGTTCCTGATCGGTGCCGCCACGTTCTTCCTGTTCGTCGCCGCGCCGTCCGACTACGCGTCTCTGGCCTGTGGCAGGGACTGCTCGCCCGCGAGACTCGAGGACATCCGCCACGCCCTCGGGCTCGACCTGCCGATCGCCACGCAGTTCTGGCAGTTCATGTCGGGCATCTTCATGGGCCGCGACTTCCCGACCGGTCACTGCCCCGCTCCGTGCCTCGGTCAGTCGTTCTACTCCGGCGACATGGTCTGGGACACGATCATGGACCGTTTCCCGCTGACCCTGTCCCTCACCTTCGGCGCGCTGCTCGTCTTCCTGACGATCGGCATCGGTGCCGGCATGCTCGCCGCCTACCGTCGTGGCACCGCGGTCGACAAGATCGCCACGGGTACGTCCATGGTGCTCAGCTCCATGCAGATCTACTTCCTCGGCCCGATCGTGCTGCTGATCTTCGTGTACAGCACCGGCTGGGTGGAGGACCCCAAGTACATCCCGTTCACGGACGACCCCTTCGGCTGGCTCGCCGGACTGTGGATCCCGATGGTCGTGATGGCCACCATCTTCACCGCGCAGTACACGCGTATGGCGCGTGCCTCCCTCATCGAGCAGCTCAGCGAGGAGCACGTGCGCACCGCGCGGGCCAAGGGCATGCCGAAGCGGTACGTCTTCTTCCGATACGCCTGGCGCGGCTCCCTCATCCCGATCGTCACCGTGCTGGGCATCGACATCAGCTCCCTGCTCGGCGGCGGCGTGGTGACCGAGCTGACCTTCTCCCTGCAGGGCATCGGCCGCCTCGCGGTCGACGGCGCGGTCAACAAGGACCTTCCGCTGACGATGGGTGTCATGCTCGTCGGCGCCTCCTTCATCCTGCTGCTGAACATCCTTGCGGACGTCGCGTACGCCTGGATCGACCCGCGCATCCGGCTCTCCTAGGAAGAACGAACCACCGTGACCACACTGACCAAGACCGAGGACGCCCCGGCCCCGACCGGGCCCGAGAGCTTCCTCTCGGTCCGTGACCTGCGGGTGCAGTTCTCCACCGAGGACGGCATCGTCAAGGCCGTCGACGGCCTGTCCTTCGATGTCGAGCGCGGCAAGACCCTGGGCATCGTCGGCGAGTCCGGATCCGGCAAGTCCGTCACCAACCTGACCATCCTCGGACTGCACAACCCCCGGTCCACCACCGTCGACGGCGAGATCGTCCTCGACGGCAAGGAACTCGTCACCGCCACCGAGAAGGAGCTCGAGAAGCTCCGCGGCAACAAGATGGCGATGATCTTCCAGGACCCGCTGACCGCGCTCTCCCCGTACTACACGGTGGGCCGCCAGCTGTCCGAGCCGTACATGAAGCACACCGGCGCCTCCAAGAAGGAGGCCAAGGACCGGGCGATCCAGATGCTGGAGAAGGTCGGCATTCCGCAGCCCAAGACGCGCTTCGACGACTACCCGCACCAGTTCTCCGGCGGTATGCGCCAGCGCGCGATGATCGCCATGGCGCTGATGTGCGACCCCGACCTGCTGATCGCCGACGAGCCGACCACCGCGCTCGACGTGACCGTGCAGGCGCAGATCCTGGACCTGCTCAAGGACCTCCAGCAGGAGTTCGGCACCGCGATCATCTTCATCACGCACGACCTCGGCGTCATCTCCAACATGGCCGACGACCTGCTGGTGATGTACGCGGGCCGGGCCGTGGAGCGCGGCAGCGTCAAGGAGGTGCTGCACACCCCCCAGCACCCCTACGCCTGGGGCCTGCTCAGCTCCATGCCGCGGCTCGACAGCGACATCGACCAGGCGCTGACGCCCATCCCGGGCTCCCCGCCCTCGCTGCTCAACCCGCCGTCGGGCTGCCCCTTCAACCCGCGCTGCGCCTACCGGTCGCATGTCTCGGGCAACCTGTGCACGGAGGTACGGCCGCCGCTAGGCGAGGGCCGCGCCGCCGCGTGTCATCTGACGGGCGAGCAGAAGCAGACCATCTTCATCGACGAGATCCAGCCCCGGCTGCGCTAGGGAGAACCGAGATCATGAGCGACAACCTCACCCTCCCCTCACAGCAGGCCGCCACGGGCACCGGGACGGAAGCCCTTCTGGAGGTCCAGGGGCTGACGAAACACTTCCCGATATACGGCGGGTTCCCGATCAAACGCCGGGTCGGCGCCGTGCAGGCCGTGGACGGCGTGGACCTGACGGTCGGCGCCGGCGAAAGCGTGGGCCTGGTCGGCGAGTCCGGCTGCGGCAAGTCCACGACCGGCCGGCTGATCACCCGGCTGCTGGAGCCGTCGTCCGGCCGGATCACGTACGCCGGGCAGGACATCACGCACGCCTCCCGCCGCCAGCTCGCGCCGGTGCGGTCCGAGATCCAGATGATCTTCCAGGACCCGTACTCCTCGCTGAACCCGCGGCAAACCGTCGGCACGATCATCAAGTCGCCGATGGAGGTCAACGGGATCGATCCGGCGGGCGGCCGGGAGAAGCGCGTCCGGGAGCTGCTGGAGCTGGTCGGCCTCAACCCCGAGCACTACAACCGCTTCCCGCACGAGTTCTCCGGCGGTCAGCGTCAGCGCATCGGCGTGGCCCGCGCCCTCGCGCTGAACCCGAAGCTGATCATCGCCGACGAGCCGGTCTCCGCGCTGGACGTGTCGATCCAGGCGCAGGTGGTCAACCTGCTCAAGAAGGTCCAGGAAGAGATGGGCATCGCCTTCCTCTTCATCGCCCACGACCTGGCCGTGGTGCGGCACTTCTCGCAGCGGGTCGCGGTGATGTACCTGGGCAAGGTCGTCGAGGTCGGCGACCGGGACTCCATCTACAACCGGCCCCGGCACCCGTACACCCACGCGCTGCTCTCGGCGGTCCCCGAGGTCGCCGTCGACGACGAGGCCGAGCCGCGTGAGCGGATCCGGCTCTACGGCGACGTGCCCTCGCCGATCCACCCGCCGTCCGGCTGCCGCTTCCGCACCCGCTGCTGGAAGGCGCAGGACAAGTGCGCGACGGAGGAGCCGCCGCTGGTGCAGATCTCCGGCAACCGGGACGGCCACCTGACGGCCTGCCACTTCCCGGAGGAGCCCACCACGGAGGCCCGTGCCGAGGACGTCATCCTGGACCCGGCGCTGCGCGCGCTGGAAGAGGCCCACGACCAGGACTGACCCGTCACGAAGCCCCCGGGTACCGGTGAACGACGACCGGTGGCCGGGGGCTTCGTGGTGTCCCCGGCGGGACGACCCCTAACCCGCCCGGCCCGCGACGGTGATGATCTCCGGGCTCGCGGGGGTGACCGGTCCCCGGTCCCAGTCGCCGTACCGCTGTCGCACGGCGAGGCCGGCCTCGGCGAGGAAGCGGTCCAGGGCGGCGACGTCCAGGAACCTGATCGTGCTGTCGCTGACCTGAGGCAGGTCCCAGCGCGGGCCCTCGAACGTCTCGGTGAACGAGACCCGCTCGCCCCGGACCGGCCCCTGCGTCTCGTACCGGACCCGTACGACGTCGCCGTCGGGGCCGTGCACCTCGCTGAACCGCTCCGGGGTCCACGTCTCCCAGGCGCGGGCGGCCGGATTGCGGGTGTCGAAGACGAACCGCCCGTCCGGCCGCAGGCTCTCGCGGACCGCGGCGAGCGCGAGCCGCAGCTCCTCGTCGCCCAGCAGTTCCTGGAAGGCGTGCCCGGTCATGACGACCAGGTCGAACTCCTCGCGCCAGTCGGCGCAGCGCAGGTCGCCCAGCACCCACTCCACCCGGCGGGTCCCCCGGCGGCCCTGGACGAGCATCGCGGCGGCCGGATCGAGCCCGGTCAGCCGGCCCTCGTGCCCCGCCCGGCGGGCCCGGGCCAGCAGCCGTCCGGTGCCGCAGCCGACGTCCAGCACGCTCTCGGCGGACAGCGCCAGACCGAGGAAGAAGTCGTCACCGGGCCCCCAGGGATTGAGCGCGTCGTACAGCCCCGCGAGGAAGGCGTCTCCGAAGGAACGATCAACCATCCGGGCAGTGTGCCTGCTGTACGGCAGATCAGTACACAGATCGGGGATTTACGCCGGAAGAACGGATGCCGCCCGCCGCCCGCCGCCCGCCGCCCGTCGCACCCCGCAGCGCCGTCCCCGCGCCCGCGGCACGGTCCGCCGGACAGGCTCTAGCCCAAAGGGCGGCTCCCGTGTGCGTTACCCACCGTATGCGTCGATATTGGCTGATAGCGGGTCAGGGCAGTGGTGGACAACGGTTCGGCGTCCCGGCGCCGGCGGCGGCGGATCCTGAGGAGGCACCCCATGCGTGGAGCACGGCATGCCCGGTGGGCCGCGTGTGCGGCGGCGTTCGCCCTCGTGGGCGCCGGCTGTGGCGGAGGAGGCGGCAGCGGCAGCGGTGACGGGGGAGCGGTGCTCAGCTCCTCGTGGGGCGACCCGCAGAACCCGCTGGAGCCCGCCAACACCAACGAGGTGCAGGGCGGCAAGGTCCTCGACATGATCTTCCGCGGGCTGAAGAGGTACGACCCGGTGAGCGGCAAGGCCGAGGACATGCTCGCCGAGTCCATCACCACGGGCGACTCGCAGAACTTCGCCGTCACCGTCAAGGACGGCTGGACCTTCAGCGACGGCGAGAAGGTCACCGCCCGCTCCTTCGTCGACGCCTGGAACTACGGCGCGAGCCTGAGGAACAACCAGCGCAACGCCTACTTCTTCAGCTACATCGACGGCTACGACGAGGTGCACCCGCGCAGCGGCGGCAAGCAGAGCGCCGACACGCTGTCCGGTCTGCGGGTCACCGGCGACCGGACCTTCACGGTACGGCTGAGCCAGAGGTTCTCCAGCTTCCCCGACACCCTCGGCTACGCCGCCTTCGCCCCGCTGCCGCGCGCCTTCTTCGACGACCACGCGGCCTGGCTGAGCAGACCGGTCGGCAACGGCCCCTACACCGTCGACTCGTACGTCAAGGGCTCCCAGATGTCGCTGCGTGCCTGGAAGGGCTACCCGGGCCCCGACAAGGCGCACAACGACGGCGTCGACCTCAAGGTCTACACCGACAACAACACCGCCTACACCGACCTCATGGCCGGCAACCTGGATCTGGTCGACGACGTCCCCGCGGCCCAGCTGAAGAACGTGAAGACGGACCTCGGCGACCGCTACCTCAACACCCCGGCCGGCATCCTCCAGACCCTCGCCTTCCCCTACTACGACAAGAACTGGGACAAGCCCGGCACGGACAAGGTCCGCAAGGGCCTGTCCCGGGCGATCGACCGGGAGCAGATCACCAAGACGATCTTCGCCGGGACCCGCACCCCGGCCACCGACTGGACCTCACCGGTGCTCGGCGAGGAGGGCGGCTACAAACCGGGGCTGTGCGGCGAGTGGTGCGAGTACGACCCGGCCGCCGCGCGGAAGCTGATCGAGGAGGGCGGCGGCCTGCCCGGCGGGCAGGTCAAGATCACGGTCAACGCGGACACCGGCTCGCACAAGCAGTGGGTGGACGCCGTCTGCAACTCCATCAACAACGCCCTCGACAACGACCGCGCCTGTGTCACCGACCCGGTCGGCACCTTCGCCGACTTCCGCGGCCGGATCAGCGACAAGGAGATGACCGGCCCGTTCCGTGCCGGCTGGCAGATGGACTACCCGCTGATCCAGAACTTCCTCCAGCCGCTCTACTACACCGACGCCTCCTCCAACGACGGCAAGTGGTCCGACGGGAAGTTCGACGAGCTGGTCGACAAGGCGAACTCCGAGACCGACGCCGCCGCGGCCGTACGGACCTTCCAGCAGGCCGAGGAGGTGGTCCGGGACAACATGGCCGCCATCCCGCTCTGGTACCAGAACGGCAGCGCAGGCTACTCGGAGCGGCTGTCCGACGTGAAGCTCAACCCGTTCTCCGTACCGGTCTACGACGAGATCAAGGTCGGCTGAGGCGGCGCCATGGGACGGTATGTCGTCCGGCGGCTGCTGCAGATGATCCCGGTGTTCGTCGGGGCCACGCTGCTGATCTTCCTGATGGTCAATGTGATGGGCGACCCCATCGCGGGCCTGTGCGGGGAGCGCGAGTGCGACCCGGCGACGGCCGCGCAGCTCAGGACCGAGTTCGGCCTCGACAAGCCGGTCTGGCAGCAATACCTGACCTACATGGGCAACCTCTTCACCGGTGACTTCGGCACCGCGTTCAACGGCCAGCCGGTGACCGAGCTGATGGGCAGCTCCTTCCCCGTCACCATCCGGCTGACCGTCGTCGCGATTCTCTTCGAGATCGTCATCGGCATCACCCTCGGCGTGGTCACGGGCCTGCACCGGGGCCGTCCCGTCGACACCGGCGTCCTGCTCGCCACGCTGGTGGTCATCTCCGTCCCCACCTTCGTCACCGGACTGCTCCTGCAGCTCCTGCTCGGCGTCGAGTGGGGCTGGGTCCGGCCGTCGGTGTCGCCCGAGGCGCCCTTCGGCGAACTGCTGCTGCCCGGCCTGGTCCTCGCCTCCGTCTCGCTGGCGTACGTCACCCGTCTGACCCGGACCTCCATCGCGGAGAACCGCCGCTCCGACTACGTCCGCACCGCCGTCGCCAAGGGCCTTCCCCGGCACCGGGTGATCACGCACCATCTGCTGCGCAACTCCCTGATCCCGGTCGTCACCTTCATCGGCACCGACATCGGCGCCCTGATGGGCGGCGCCATCGTCACCGAGCGCATCTTCAACATCCACGGCGTCGGCTACCAGCTCTACCAGGGCATCGTCCGCCAGAACACCCAGACCGTCGTCGGCTTCGTGACCGTCCTCGTCCTCGTCTTCCTGCTCGCCAACCTCCTCGTCGACCTCCTGTACGCCGTACTCGACCCGAGGATCCGCTATGTCTGAAGCCCAGGAGACCGGCGCGCCCACGGGCGCCGTCGCCGGCACCGGCATGGGCGGCGCGATGGACCTCGCCACCAGCGAGGCCCGGACACTGGAGCGCCCCCCTGCCGGCCCGGACACCGGCGCCCCGGCCGGCAGGGCGCGCTCCCTGTGGTCCGACGCCTGGCACGACCTGCGCCGCAACCCGGTCTTCCTCGTCTCCGCCCTGGTGATCCTCTTCCTGGTCCTCATCTCCCTGTGGCCGTCCGCGATCGCTTCCGGCAGCCCGCTGCGCTGCGACCTCGCCAAGGCCCAGGAGGGCTCCCAGCCCGGCGCCCCCTTCGGCTACGACGGCCAGGGCTGCAACGTCTACACGCGCACCGTCTACGGCGCCCGTACGTCCGTCGCGGTCGGCGTCTGCGCCACGCTCGGCGTCGCGGTCCTCGGCAGCGTGCTCGGCGGCCTCGCCGGGTTCTTCGGCGGCGTCGGCGACTCGATCCTGTCCCGGATCACCGACATCTTCTTCGCGATCCCCGTCGTCCTCGGCGGCCTGGTCCTGCTGTCGGTGGTCACCAGCAACACCATCTGGCCGGTCATCGGATTCATGGTGCTGCTCGGCTGGCCGCAGATCTCCCGCATCGCCCGGGGCGCGGTCATCACCGCCCGGCAGAACGACTACGTCCAGGCCGCCCGCTCGCTGGGCGCCTCGAACTCCCGGGTGCTGCTGCGGCACATCGCGCCCAACGCCGTCGCGCCGGTCATCGTCGTGGCGACCATCGCGCTGGGCACCTACATCGCGCTGGAGGCGACCCTGTCGTACCTCGGCGTGGGCCTGAAGCCGCCGAGCGTCTCCTGGGGCATCGACATCTCCGCCGCCTCGCCCTACATCCGCAACGCCCCGCACGCCCTCCTGTGGCCCTCCGGGGCGCTCGCGGTGACCGTGCTGGCGTTCATCATGCTCGGCGACGCGGTGCGCGACGCCCTCGACCCCAAGCTGAGGTGAGGCGCCCCCATGCTGCTCGACGTACGTGACCTGCACGTGGAGTTCCGCACCCGGGACGGCGTCGCCAAGGCCGTCAACGGCGTCAGTTACGGCGTGGACGCGGGCGAGACGCTCGCCGTGCTCGGGGAGTCGGGCTCGGGAAAGTCCGTCACCGCGCAGGCCGTGATGGGCATCCTCGACACGCCGCCGGGCCGGATCACCGGCGGCGAGGTCCTCTTCCAGGGCCGGGATCTGCTCAAGCTGAAGGAGGAGGAGCGGCGCAAGGTGCGCGGCGCCGGAATGGCGATGATCTTCCAGGACGCGCTGTCCTCGCTCAACCCCGTGCTGACGGTGGGCGACCAGCTCGGCGAGATGTTCGTCGTGCACCGGGGCATGTCCCGCAAGGACGCCCGGGCCAGGGCCGTCGAGCTGATGGACCGGGTGCGCATCCCGGGCGCCGCCGAGCGGGTCAGGCAGTACCCGCACCAGTTCTCCGGCGGGATGCGCCAACGCATCATGATCGCGATGGCGCTCGCCCTGGAACCGGCCCTGATCATCGCCGACGAGCCCACCACCGCCCTGGACGTCACGGTCCAGGCCCAGGTCATGGAGCTGCTCGCGGAGCTGCGGCGCGAGCTGGACATGGGGCTGATCCTGATCACCCACGACCTGGGCGTGGTCGCCGACGTGGCCGACCGGATCGCCGTGATGTACGCCGGCCGGATCGTGGAGTCGGCGCCGGTGCACGACATCTACAAGGCGCCGGCGCATCCCTACACCCGCGGCCTGCTCGACTCGATCCCGCGCCTGGACCGCAAGGGCCAGGAGCTCTACGCCATCAAGGGCCTGCCGCCGAGCCTGCTGGACATCCCGCCGGGCTGCGCCTTCCACCCGCGCTGCCCGATGGCCCGCGACGTGTGCCGCACGGACGTGCCCCCGCTGAACGAGGTGCCCGGGGAGCGGGGGAGCGCCTGCCACTTCTGGAGGGAGTGCCTCGATGGCCGAACCGGTTCTTGAGGTGAGCGGGCTCGTCAAGCACTACCCGCTCACCAGGGGCGTCCTCTTCCGCAAGCAGGTCGGCTCGGTGAAGGCCGTCGACGGCGTCGACTTCACGCTGGACCGGGGCGAGACCCTCGGCATCGTCGGGGAGTCCGGCTGCGGCAAGTCGACGGTCGCGAAGATGCTGGTGAACCTGGAGCGGCCGACCGCCGGGGTGATCCGTTACAAGGGCGAGGACATCACCAGGCTGTCCGGCAAGGCGCTCAGGGCGGTCCGGCGCAACATCCAGATGGTGTTCCAGGACCCGTACACCTCGCTCAACCCCCGTATGACGGTGGGCGACATCATCGGCGAGCCGTACGAGATCCACCCCGAGGCGGCGCCGAAGGGCGAGCGGCGCCGGCGGGTCCAGGAGCTGCTGGAGGTCGTCGGCCTCAACCCGGAGTACGTCAACCGCTATCCGCACCAGTTCTCCGGCGGCCAGCGTCAGCGCATCGGCATCGCACGAGGGCTCGCGCTGCGCCCGGAGGTCATCGTCGCCGACGAACCCGTCTCCGCGCTGGACGTGTCCGTGCAGGCGCAGGTGATCAACCTGATGGAGCGGCTCCAGGACGAGTTCGACCTGTCGTACGTCTTCATCGCGCACGACCTGTCCATCGTCCGGCACATCTCGGACCGGGTCGCGGTGATGTACCTCGGCCGGATCGTGGAGACCGGCCGGGACACCGAGATCTACGACCACCCCACGCACCCCTACACGCAGGCGCTGCTCTCCGCCGTCCCCGTGCCCGACCCCGAGGCCCGGGAGCACCGCGAGCGGATCATCCTCGCCGGTGACGTGCCCTCCCCGACGAACGTCCCGTCCGGCTGCCGGTTCCGGACCCGTTGCTTCAAGGCGCGGGAGCGCTGCGCCCTGGAGGACCCGGCGCTGACCGTCCCCGCCGGGTTCCGCCCGGCCGGCGGCCCGGCCGCGCACCCCTCGGCCTGTCATTTCGCGGAGGAGAAGCAGGTCGTCGCGCCCGGGGAGACGCGGTAACACACAGGCAACTCCGCGGACCCGGTTCCGATATACGGACGCGCCACTCTCTGTGGCGTACGGCCGTGCGGGTGCCGTGAACGGGCCGGGGGCGCCATGTCCCCCGGCCCGTTGCCGTTCAGCGGGGCAGGCCCAGCGAGCGCTTCAGGAAGTCCACCTGGAGCAGCAGCAGGTTCTCGGCGACCTGCTCCTGCGGCGTCATATGGGTCACGCCGGACAGCGGGAGCACCTCGTGCGGGCGGCCGGCGGCGAGCAGGGCGGAGGACAGCCGCAGGGCGTGGGCGACCACCACGTTGTCGTCGGCCAGGCCGTGCACGACCATCAGCGGACGGTGCGGCTCCGCCGCCGCGGACAGCCCGTCGTCCGTGATCAGGGAGCTGTTCGCGTACGCCCGCGGGGACTCGGCCGGGTCGCCCAGGTACCGCTCCGTGTAGTGCGTGTCGTACAGCCGCCAGTCCGTCACCGGGGCCCCGGCGATGCCCGCGTGGAAGACATCCGGCCGGCGCAGCACGGCCAGGGCGGCCAGCCAGCCGCCGTAGGACCACCCGCGGATCGCGACCCGGGTGAGGTCCAGCGGGTACCTCCGCGCGAGGTCCTGGAGCGCCTCGACCTGGTCGTCGAGGGAGACGGTGAAGTCGTCCCGGACCGCCTTCTCCCAGGCGGGGGAGTGGCCAGGGGTGCCGCGTCCGTCGACGACGACCACCGCGAACCCCTGGTCCGCGAACCACTGGGAGGTCAGGTGGGCGTTGTGCGCGGCGACCACGCGAGGGCCGTGCGGGCCGCCGTAGGGGTCGAGGAGAACGGGAAGGGAAGTGTCTCCCTGGTAGTCCTGCGGCATAAGCACGGCGCACGGAATCTTCCGTGCGCCCCCCACGGTGAGCGTCACGCGCGGGGACATACCGGGATCCTCGGCGTACGACGGGACAGTCGCCACCTGCTTTCCTTCGCGCAGCACCCGCACCGTCGCACCCGGCCGGTCCGGCGTCGCCGACACGAGCACGGTCAGGTCCCCGGCGCGCGTCGCCGAGTGCACGCCCGGCTCCTGGGAGAGCCGCTCGACACCGAGTTCGCTGACGCGGCAGACGTGCACCTCACCGGTCTCCGGACTCTCCGCGTCCGCCCCCGCCGACACCGACACGAGCACGTCGTCGGCGCCGACGTCGAGCACGGCACGCAGGTGCAACTGCGCTCCTGTCAGGGGCCGTTCACCCACGGCGAGGACCCGCGCGCCGCCCTCGTCGGCGATCCGCACCAGCTGCCCCGAGGGGGACCAGCACGGCACCCCAGGGAAAAGATCAAGCCAAATCGGATCTTCGTCGGCGTGCACCATCCGGGTCGTACCCGTGTCCGGATCCACCGCCAGGTACAACTGGCTTCGCTGGTCACGCGCCTGCACCAGGATCAGCGGCGCGCCCGCCGCTGACCAGTGCACTCGGGCCAGATACGGATACCGCGCGCGGTCCCAGAGGACCTCGGCGCGCGCCCCGTCCAGGTCGAACACGAAGAGCCGCACCTCCGCGTTCGCCGTCCCGGCCGCCGGGTAGGGCACGTGTTGTGGATCACGTTCCGGCTGGGCCGGATCGGAGATCCACCAGCGCCGCACCGGCGTGTCGTCCACCCGCGCCACCAGCAGGCGGTCGGACTCGGGCGCCCACCAGAAACCTCGCGAACGCCCCATTTCCTCCGCCGCGATGAACTCGGCCAGACCGTAGGAAACCGACTCCGCCTCCGGTTCCGCCAGCGCACGGTCGCCCTCGCCCTCGGCGCCGGTCACCCGCAGTCCGCCCCGCGCCACGTATGCCACATGCCGCCCGTCGGGGGACGGGCGCGGGTCGATCACCGGGGCCGGGGAGATGAGTTCGCGCGCCGTGCCCGCCCGCAGCTCGGCCGTGAAGAGCCGCCCTGACAAGGCGAAAGACGCCAACTCCACGGCCGCGTCTGTGGCGTAGCCGACGATGCCGGCGCCGCCCTCGCGGCTGCGTTCGCGGCGAGCCCGCTCCTCGGGCGAGAGATCCTCGGCCGCCCCGCCCAGCAGGGCGCGCGGGTCGGCCGCCAGGCGCTCGGTGGAGTCCGCCGGGTCGAGCACCCACAGGGCGTTGGCCCGGTCGGTGCCGGAGCGCGAGCGCAGGAAGGCGACACGGGAACCGTCGGGAGCCACGGTGAACGAACGCGGCGCGCCGAGCGTGAACCGCTGGGTGCGGGCGTGTCGTCGGGGGAAGGAGTCAGGCTCGGTGGTCATGCCCCGACCATATTGGCCATGCGCCCCCTTGTGCGGCCGTGCGCCATTCGATGCGCGCGTACGGATAGTTATGATCACTAGCGCTGCGTGGGTATGAACCTGCTGGCCGCTGTATGGATTTACACGTTCCCTCGCGTTGTTCGTCCCCACATTCCCGGTCCTTGGAGGTGAGCCGCCGTGGCACTCTCGATCTCGGCGGTGGTGCTGCTGGCGATCATCGTCTTCCTGCTGATCAAGAAGTCGGGGCTGAAGGCCGGGCATGCCGTGGTCTGCATGCTGCTGGGCTTCTACCTCGCCTCGTCCACCGTGGCGCCCACGATCAGCGAGTTGACCACCAACATCGCGGGCATGATCGGCGGCATCAAGTTCTGACCGGCCCGGAAGGCTCGTAGGGTGGGGCCATGACGGAACGGCCCTCCCGTCGTCTGCTGCTGGTGCACGCGCACCCGGACGACGAGTCGATCAACAATGGCGCGACCATGGCCCGGTACACGGCCGAGGGTGCCCAGGTGACCCTGGTCACCTGCACCCTCGGTGAGCGGGGTGAGGTCATCCCGCCCGAGCTCGCGCATCTGACCGGCGCCGCCCTCGGCGAGCACCGCCTGGGCGAGCTCACCGCGGCCATGCGGGCACTGGGCGTCGAGGACTTCCGGCTGCTCGGCGGTGCCGGCCGCTACCGGGACTCCGGGATGATGGGCCTGCCCGACAACGACGACCCCGGCTGCCTGTGGCAGGCGGACGTCGACGAGGCCGCCGCCCACCTCGTCGAGGTGATCCGCGAGGTCCGGCCCCAGGTGCTCGTCACCTACGACCCGGAAGGCGGCTACGGCCACCCCGACCACATCCAGGCCCACCGCGTCGCCATGCGCGCCGCAGACCTCGCCGCCGAGGCGGGCATCGGCATCGCCAAGGTCTACTGGAACCGCGTCCCGCGCACGATCGCCGAGGACGCCTTCGACCGCCTCCAGGACGCGCTGCCCGGCCTCGCCTTCACCAGCAGCGCGGCGCCCGTCGACGTGCCCGGTGTGGTCGAGGACGAGCGGATCACCACCGAGATCGACGGCACCGCGTACGCCGCCGCCAAGGCCGCCGCGATGGCCGCGCACGCCACGCAGATCGAGGTGGCCGAGCCCTACTTCGCGCTGTCCAACCGGCTGGCGCAGCCGCTCTTCGGCACGGAGTACTACGAGTTGGTGCGCGGCGAGCGGTCCTCGGGGCGCGAGACGGACCTCTTCGCCGGGATCGAGGTGGCGTCATGAGTGAGCGGCACCCGACGCTCGCGCAGCCCCTGCGGCCCCCCTCCGCCGGCCGGTTCGCGGCCTACGTCGGCCTGTTCGCCCTGGGCCTGGTGGTGGGAGCCGCCGGATCGCTGGTGCAGGCCGCCTGGTTCCCCGGCGGGCTGCTGCTGGCCCTGGTGGGCGCGGCCGGGACGTTCGTCGGCGGCGCGTGGCTGACCGGCGGCCGGGCGGGGGCCGTGGCGGGCGCGGCCGGCTGGACACTCGCCGTCGTCCTGCTCACCGCCAGCCGCCCGGAAGGGGACTTCCTCTTCGCCGCGGGCGTGGGCTCCTACGCCTACCTGCTCGGCGGCATGGCCGTGGCTGTGATCTGCGCCACCCTCGTTCCGGCCCCGCGAGCGGGTGGCCGGTCCGTCCGACTTGGCGAATGACGTACCGGTTCGCCGGCCCGGGCCCGTGCGAGTCCGGTGTGGGTTTCCCCAACGGTCGCGGGATACCCGCGCGAAGTGGCCAGTATGGTGGAGCCGCCGCCGCGCTGCCCGCGTATATGAGGTCGGAACCGGCGGTGGAGCCAACCGGGAGAACCTGCCTTGAGTCGTGAAACTGACAGTACGTCCTCCGGGCCCAACGGGCACGGGGGTACCGCATACCCCTCGGGCACGCCGCCCTACGGCACCCCCACGGCTTCCGACAACGGCGCGGACACGGGCCGTTCGGGCGCAGGGACCGAGGAGCGCAAGACCGAGACCACGCTGACGACCCGGATCCGGATCAACATCCCCGGTTCGCGGCCCATTCCGCCGGTCGTCGTCCGCAAGCCCGTCGCCGACTCCGAGAACGGCGGCAGCGGCGCCCCCGGGGCGGCGGTGCCGAGCGCGGCGCCCTCCCCGGGCGCGGTCGAGGCGCCGGTCGAGCCGGAACAGCCCCAGTCCGCCGAGGAGAAGACCAGCGACTGGTTCGCGCCGCGCAAGTCCGGAGCGGGCAAGCCGGGCCAGGGCGGCGCCGCCAACGGGGCGGGCGCGCCCACCGGTTCGGCCGCCCCGGCGGCTCCCGCCGCTCCGCGGCCCGGCGGTGTCGTGGGCTCCATGAGCCTGCCGAGCGGCACACAGGGCGGCGGCCTGCCCGGCGCGACCGGCGGCCCGGTGGCCCCGGGCCACGGCGGCGGCACCGGCTCTTTCGACGTCACCGAGGCCCTCGCGGCGGGCGCCAACGGCTCCCGCCCGGGCGAACCGCGCCGCGACGACCTGCCGTACTTCACGGAACCCGGCCAGTACGGTCAGGGCGCACCCGACGGCCTGGACTCCTACGGCACGCCGCGCCCGTACGGCGGTCAGGGTGCCGCACCCGGCGGTCCGCCGGTTCCGAACGGCCAGAGCGGTTACGGCGGTCCTCTCGGACGAGGCGGCCCGCAGGCCCCCACGGGCCCGACCGGCGGACCGGTCACCGGCACCAGCCCCCTCGCCCTGCCCGGTCCCGGCGGCGGTCCCGGCGGCGGCATGAGCGACGACACCGCGATCCTCACCCCGCAGCCGCCGGCCGCCGGGCCGCCCCCCGGCACCTCCTACGGCATGCCGCTGGACAACGTCTCCGGGGACACCCTCAGCAGTGGCATCCCGGTCGTCCCTCCCGCCGACCGCAGCACGCCGTTCGGCGCGGGCGCCCCCACCGGCGGGACCGGGGCGCACACGCCGCCCAGGCGGCCCGAGCCGGTGCAGCAGGCGCCGTCCCCCGCCGCGCCCAAGAAGAAAAAGAAGGGGCGCAGCAAACTGGTGCTGCTCAGCGGAGGCGTGATCGCCGTCGCCGGAGTGGCCTACGGCGCCGGTCTGCTGATGAACCACTCCGACGTGCCCAAGGGCACCACCGTGCTCGGCGTGGACATCGGCGGCGGCACCCGCGACGACGCCGTCAAGAAGCTCGACGAGGCCCTCCGCGACCGCGTCGACACCCCGGTGAAGCTGGCGGTCGACGGCGAGACGATCTCCCTCAGGCCGGACCAGTCGGGGCTCCAGTTCGACGCGGACGCCACGGTCGACGCCGCCGCCACGAGCGACTACAACCCGGTCTCCGTGATCGGCTCGCTCTTCGGCCAGGAGCGGGTCGTCGAGCCGGTCATGCCGGTCGACGAGGAGAAGCTGCGCTCCGCCCTGCAGACCGCGGCGGGCGGCGCGGGCAGTTCCGGCGACGGCACGATCAGGTTCGAGTCCGGCAAGGCGGTCGCCGTCTACGGCAAGGCCGGCAAGGGCATCGCCGTCGACCAGGCCACCGAGGCCGTGCAGGACGCGTACCGCCGCCAGGTGGAGACCGGGGCGGCCACGCCGGTCCAGGTCCCGACCACCGCCCAGCAGCCGACGGTGCCCGACGCCGAGGTCGACCGGATGATGAAGGAGTTCGCCGAGCCGGCGATGTCCGCGAACGTCACCGTCCAGACCGACCCGGCCCACTCGATCGCCTTCAGCCCGGAGAAGTCCCTGTGGAAGTTCCTCCGCGTCCAGGCGGTCGACGGCAAGCTCGTCGACACCTATGACGAGGCGGCATTGCAGGAGCTCTACGGCTCGACCTTCGACGGTGTCCTCATCACCCGGGGCACCGGGCAGAAGACCCCGGTCACCGTCCAGGACGTGATCGGCGCCCTGCGCCCGGCCCTGAAGAGCCCGACGGACCGCACGGCCACGATCGAGACCGACCCGAGCTAGCCGACGCCCCCGGCAGGGCACCCGACACCCCCCGAGTGCCCTGCCGCCCCGGCCGACCCCCAGCGCCCCCGAGGCACGCGGGGAACGGCGCGCCCAGCCCCAACCCACCCGCACCGGCCGCGTGCCCGTGCCCGCGGCTGTCTGCTGTCGTGGTGGGGTTCAGCGCCGCCAGGGGCGCGGGGAACTGCGCGTCCAGCCACTACCCACCTGCCCCCGCCGTGGGCCCGTGCCCGCGGCTGTCTGCCGACGCGGCCGGCGCCCAGCGCCCTCAGGGACGCGGGGAACGGCGCGCCCAGCCACAACCCACCCGCCACCCGCCGACGACGGAGCAGCCCCGAACCGGCACCGCCAGCCTGGCGCAGCCCCACCCCACCGCTCGCTAGTTGAGCAACGCCCGAGCCGCCCGCGCCTCGCCGCGCACCCTCTCCGCGGCCCCTTCGTCGACGGCCTCGACCACCTCGGCGTACGCGTCCAACTGTGCGGCCCCGTCCAGGAATTCGCCCCGCCGCACCAGCACCTGCGCCCGCTCGTACCGCAGCCGTGCCGGATGCGAGGGCAGCAGCAGGGACAGCTCGACCGCCCACAACGCCACGTCCGACCGCTCGGCCCGGGCGGCCGCCCACGCCCGGATGTTGTTCAGAATCCGCAGCACGACCTCCAGCGCGTCCGCGGGCACCAGCATCGAGGGATCCAACGGCGCCCCGGTGGCCCCCGCGACCAGCAACTCCGCGTCGTTCCCGCTGAGTATCCGCCCGCCGTCGAACGGGTCGGCCAGCACCTGCTCCGCGGTCTGCCCCGGCGTCCCGCCGAACCCGACCACGAAGTGCCCCGGCAACGCCACGCCGTACACCGGCGCGCCCGCCCGCCTGGCCACCTCCAGCCACACCACCGACAGCAGGATCGGCAACCCCCGCCGCCGTGTCAGCACGGCATGCAGCAGTGACGACTCCAGCCGCTGGTAGTCCGCGGCGGAGCCGCGGAACCCGCAGCGCTCACCGAGCAGTTCCCGCAGCGCCACGGCCCAGGCCCGGGGCCCGCCCGGCCGGAACGGCAGCATCCCGGCCAGCCGGTCCAGCTCGACCTGCGCGGCGTCGATGCCCGCCTCGTCCAGCGCCTGGTCGGCCTGCGCGCCCACGAGCAGGCACAACGTCGCCAGGTCGGGCCGCTCGGCCCGGGCCTCCTCGGCGAACCGGCGGCGCAGATCGGCGGTCCGCTCGGGCGGTGGCGGCAAGGGTGGACGCATGACTATCGGCCCTCCGGCTCCCGGTAATGGTGGTACGAGTGATGCACGCCGAAGCCCAGCCCGGCGTACAACGACCGTGCACCGGCATTGTCCGTCTCGACCTGGAGCCACGCCGCCGACGCGCCCTCGTCCAGCGCCCGCCGGGCCAACGCGGCCATCACGTCGCTCGCCAGCCCCCGCCGCCGCAGCGCGGGATCCACCTCGACCGCGGCGAACCCGGCCCATCGTCCGTCGACGACACAGCGCCCGATCGCGGCAGGTGCCCCACCCGTACCGGGAACGCTCGCGAACCACACGGAACTCCCGCTCCCCAGCACGCGCAGTGCCACCTCGCTCACCCCCTTGCGCTGGTACCGCGCCAGCCACCCGGCGTCCGCCTCCCGGGACAGCACCACCCGGTGGCCCTCGGCCCGGTCGGCGACCGGCGCGAGGGCGCCGGTCCACACCTCGGCGGACACCTCCCGCAGCCACCCGCGCCGTTCCAGCTCCGCGCAGAGCAGCTCCTGGGTGCCCTCGGCGCCGGTGGCGGTCTGCAGGTACGCGGGCAGGCCCCGCTCGCCGTACCAGGCCCGTACGGCGCGCAGCGCCTCGTCGAGCGACACGCCCGGTTCCCCGAGGGGCAACGCGGAGTTGGCCCTCCGGGTGAATCCGGCAGCCGCGCGCAGTTCCCACTCGCCGAGCCGCTCGCTCTCCAGCGGCCGCCAGCCCCGCGCGGCGATCCGGGCCAGTTCCTCGTAGGAGGCGGCGGGACCGCGCCGACGGGCCGGTGCGGCGGGCACGACCTTCCCCGCGACCAGCGAGGACTCCCTGATCCGGACGCTCTCGCCGTCCCGTCGTGTGATCACGAGCACACCGTTGTCCCAGGATGTGAGAACACCCACCGTGTCGGTGAATTTCTGTTCCGTGGCGCCGGGGTCCCCCAACCGCCGGACGGAGACTCGTTTGCCCACGTCAGCTGTGGTGATACGGACCTCAAGGCGTCCAGCCGCCGATATTTCCACAGGTCGGTTCACCCCTCCTGTTCGGATCATGCCCAGGAACGGAGATACTAGGGGCGGGCATCGACGACGCCGCGCTCCCGCGCGCCAGGCGGCGGAGCCTGAGGAGGCCCGCCGGCGCCCTATCGAGGAGGAACGACAGCGTGACCTACGTCATCGCGCAGCCTTGTGTCGACGTCAAGGACAAGGCGTGCATCGAGGAGTGCCCGGTCGACTGCATCTACGAGGGCTCGAGGTCCTTGTACATCCACCCGGACGAATGCGTCGACTGCGGTGCATGTGAGCCGGTCTGCCCGGTCGAGGCGATCTTCTACGAGGACGACACTCCGGAGGAGTGGAAGGACTACTACAAGGCGAACGTCGAGTTCTTCGACGAGCTCGGCTCGCCCGGTGGCGCGAGCAAGCTGGGTCTGATCGAGCGGGACCACCCCTTCGTCGCCGCGCTTCCGCCGCAGGCCGAGTGACCCTCTGAGCGGCCCGAACCGCGTCAAGCGGCCCGAACCGTGCCGCCTCGGTCCCGTACGGCCCGATCACCCCGATCGCGGCCGCACGGGACCGAGGCGTTTGCCGCACCAGAAAGTGAGTCAGACACCGTGTCCGCAGTCTCCGACCGCCTGCCCACCTTCCCCTGGGACAAGCTCGCGCCGTACAAGGAGACGGCCGCCGCGCATCCGGACGGCATCGTCGACCTCTCCGTCGGCACCCCGGTCGACCCGGTCCCCGAGCTGATCCAGCGGGCGCTCGTCGCCGCCGCCGACTCGCCCGGCTACCCGACGGTCTGGGGCACTCCCGAGCTGCGGGACGCGCTGACCGGCTGGGTGGAGCGCCGCCTCGGCGCCCGCGACGTCACCCACCGCCACGTGCTGCCGGTCGTCGGCTCCAAGGAACTCGTCGCCTGGCTCCCCACCCAGCTGGGCCTCGGCCCCGGCGACCGGGTGGCGTACCCGCGCCTGGCCTACCCGACGTACGAGGTGGGTGCGCGCCTGGCGCGCGCCGAGCACGAGGTCTACGACGACCCGACGGACCTCGATCCGGCGGGCCTGAGGCTGCTCTGGCTGAACTCGCCCTCCAACCCGACGGGCAAGGTGCTCTCCCAGCAGGAGCTGACCCGGATCGTCGCCTGGGCCCGCGAGCACGGCGTACTGGTCTTCTCCGACGAGTGCTACATCGAGCTGGGCTGGGAGGCCGACCCGGTCTCCGTCCTCCATCCCGACGTCAACGGCGGCTCCTACGAGGGCATCGTCTCGGTGCACTCCCTCTCCAAGCGCTCCAACCTCGCCGGCTACCGTGCCGCGTTCCTCGCCGGAGACCCGGCGGTCCTCGGCCCGCTGCTGGAGATCCGCAAGCACGGCGGCATGATGACGTCCGCGCCGACGCAGGCGGCCGTGGTGGCCGCGCTGGGCGACGACGTCCACGTCCGCGAGCAGCGCGAGCGGTACGCGGCCCGCCGCACGGCGCTGCGCGAGGCCCTGCTGGGCCACGGCTTCCGCATCGAGCACAGCGAGGCCAGCCTCTATCTGTGGGCGTCCCGGGACGAGTCCTGCTGGACGACCGTCGCCCACCTGGCCGGCCTGGGCATCCTGGTCGCGCCGGGCGACTTCTACGGCCGGGCGGGCGAGAACTTCGTACGCGTGGCCCTGACCGCCTCGGACGAGCGGGTGGCGGCGGCGGTCAAGCGCCTCGCGTGAGCACGCCGAAGGGGCCCAGGGAACTCCCTGGACCCCTTCGTTCCGAGCGCCCGGCACTCAGCCGATCGACAGCCCCTTGGTGGGCAGCGACTGCGTGGGCAGCCCGCCCTTGGTCAGCCCGTCCGTGGGCAGCCCGCCCTTGGTCGCGCTCGCGGCGGCCTCGCCCAGGACGGCCCCCGCGGCCCCGGCGGCGTCACCCGCGGCCTTCTGGACCGCGGGCGTCGCCTTCTTCGCGACCTGGCCGCCGGTCTTGCCCGCGGCCGGCACGGCCTTCTTGACGGCCTTGCCGCCGGTGTCACCGGCGGTACCGGTGATGTTCTGGGCCGTGCTGTCGACGGTGTTGCCGACGTTCGCCGCGTCCAGGGCGGTCAGTCCACCGAGGTTGCCGGTGGCGGGCAGCTCGGGGGCCGCGCTGGCGGAGCCGGCCGCACCGACCCCGGCAGCCGCTCCCGCTGCGACGAGCAGCGCGGCACGGGCGATCCGACGGGTCAGGGGGAGGGACATGATGCTCCTTTGACGGGAGATGACGGTGAAGTGTCCTGCCGTTCACGGGAGTTGACGCCGCAATATCGGTCGCGGTCTCTCGCTTCGGGCTCGGACGCAGTGACTACCGCTCGAAGCCCGCGAAGGTTGCGGCGTGCCAAAGCAAAGAGTTGGCAATGCGTCGCATTATCGGCTGCGGATAAAAACGGGCAAAGAACACCCGGTCCGAAAGTCTGCCGAATCCTTACGGCCCGTTGTTCCCAAGGGTTTTGACGCATGCGCGGGTGAGGCTGCGAAAACCTGCGCACCTCGTCACCCCGAGTCGGCGCATGTAACCCCTGGGGCTGACCGCTCGTACTACCGTGCAGTGACGATACGGACGGCGTCGGCGCCCCCGCCGGCGTCGCCGCCGGTCCCGTCCGCGTTCTTCGCGTCCTCCGCGGCACGCCACCGGCTGCCGGTGTGCCCCGCGATCCACTCCCGCCCGGCGTACGAGACCCGCTCGATGTGCAGCGAGGAGGCGTTGGCCACGGCCCAGTGGGCGTACTGCCAGCCGCGCTCCCGAGCGCCCCGCTTCTCGCTCTCGCCGGCGACGGGCACGGTCACCGTGCGCCCGCTGGTCTCGGTGACCAGGGTCGGCGTGGGATCCGGCGTGCGCGCGCCCACCTCGGCGCCGGCCTGCTGGACGGCGTCCCGCCCGAAGTCCCGCACCAGCGCGGACCGGACCGCGTCCGGCCCGGCGGCCGGCGTCGCGTCCCGACGGCCCTCGCAGGTCAGCGTGGCCGCCGCGCGTCCCGTGAGGGCCGCGGCGAGCAGGGCGGCGTCCGGCTCGTGCTTGGCGTAGGCGTGCGGGTAGCCGCTGCGCTGCACCCGCTGGGCGGCGACGGTCAGGGGCAGCCGGGTGTAGTCGGGGACGTCGACCAGGTGGTCGTAGAACATGCCCGCCGAGTAGACCGGGTCCATGATCTGCTTCTCGGTGCCCCAGCCCTGCGAGGGCCGCTGCTGGAACAGGCCGATCGAGTCGCGGTCGCCGTGGCGGATGTTGCGCAGCGCCGACTCCTGCAGGGCGGTCGCGAGCGCGATCGTGACGGCCCGTTCGGGCAGGCCGCGAGCGGTGCCGACAGCGGTCACGGTCGCGGCGTTGACGGCCTGCTCGGGAGTGAGCTCGTACGCCGCCCCGTCACCGTCGGCCGAGACCACCTCGCAGCCCGGGCCGCCTGCGCCCCCGCTGACGTACTGCACCGCGAGATAGCCCGCGACCGCGAACAGGACCACGAAGGCCGCCCCGGCACGCAGGAGGCGGCCGCGACGCTTGCGGGGAGGTGACGGCTCTGGCACGCGTACAAGGTACTGGAGAGTACGGAGTGACCGGGGCCAGGCGAGGAAAGTGCCTTCGAGCAAGGGGCGCTAGTGTCGAGGCATGGCCGATTCCCCGCTTGACCTCGCCCTGGACGCCGCCCGGCTCACCGCCCAACTCGTCGACTTCCCCTCGGAGAGCGGGAGCGAGAAGCCCCTCGCGGACGCGATCGAGCACGCGCTGCGCGCCCTGCCGCACCTCATGGTCGAGCGGCACGGCAACAACGTCGTCGCCCGCACGGACCTGGGCCGTTCCCAGCGGGTGATCCTCGCCGGGCACATCGACACGGTGCCGATCGCCGGCAACGTCCCGTCCCGGCTGGACGGGGACGGTGTGCTGTGGGGCTGCGGCACCTGCGACATGAAGGCGGGCGTCGCGGTCCAGCTGCGCATCGCGGCGACGGTCCCGGCCCCGAACCGCGACCTCACGTTCGTCTTCTACGACAACGAGGAGGTCGCCGCCGACCTCAACGGCCTGGGGCACGTCGCCGAGGCGCACCCCGAGTGGCTGGAGGGCGACTTCGCGGTGCTGCTGGAGCCGTCCGACGGCCAGGTCGAGGGCGGCTGCCAGGGCACCCTGCGCGTCCAGCTCAGGACCTCGGGCGAGCGGGCGCACTCGGCGCGCTCCTGGATGGGCTCCAACGCGATCCACGCGGCCGCCCCGATCCTGGCCCGCCTCGCCTCCTACGAGCCCCGGTACCCGGTGATCGACGGGCTGGAGTACCGCGAGGGCCTGAACGCGGTGGGCATCTCCGGCGGTGTGGCCGGCAACGTCATCCCCGACGAGTGCGTGGTGACGGTCAACTTCCGCTACGCCCCGGACCGCACCGAGGAGGAGGCGGTCGCCCACGTCCGTGAGGTGTTCGCGGACTGCGGCGTGAGCGACTTCGTGGTGGACGACCACAGCGGGGGCGCGCTGCCCGGCCTGTCGCACCCGGCCGCGGCGGCCTTCATCGAGGCGGTCGGCGGCACCGCGCAGCCCAAGTACGGCTGGACGGACGTCTCCCGCTTCAGCGCGCTGGGCATCCCGGCGGTCAACTACGGCCCCGGCAACCCGCACTTGGCGCACAGGCGGGACGAGAGGGTGGAGACGGCGAAGATCCTCGCGGGCGAGGAGCGGCTGCGCGCCTGGCTCACGGCGTGACCACGGCGTGACCACGGCGGGCCGGAGGCGGGGCGCCCGGGAGGGCGTCTCCCCGCGGGCGATTTGTTGCAGACATGCACATGTCCCCCCCTCTGTGACCGGCGTGGATCTACGCTGAGGTGGAAACACCCCGCGAGCGGAGGGAGCGCACATGGCCACCGGCAACCCTGAGGGAAAGCGGCAGCCGCCGGAGGAGCAGCGACTCGGGCCGGTCCTGCGGCGGCGGAGCCAGGTGACGGCGAGCACCACGGACCAGCGGCTGCTGGACGCGGGAGGCCCGTCGGACTGGGTCCACACCGACCCGTGGCGCGTCCTGCGCATCCAGTCGGAGTTCATCGAAGGCTTCGGCACGCTCGCCGAACTCCCGCCCGCGATCAGCGTGTTCGGCTCCGCCCGCACGCCCGTGGAGTCACCGGAGTACGAGGTCGGTGTCCGCCTGGGCCGGGGCCTGGTGGAGGCGGGCTTCGCGGTCATCACCGGCGGCGGCCCCGGGGCGATGGAAGCGGCCAACAAGGGCGCCAGCGAGGCGGGCGGCATCTCGGTCGGCCTGGGCATCGAACTGCCCTTCGAGCAGGGGCTCAACCCCTACGTCGACATCGGCCTGAACTTCCGCTACTTCTTCGTCCGCAAGATGATGTTCGTGAAGTACGCGCAGGGGTTCGTGGTGCTCCCCGGCGGTCTGGGCACCCTCGACGAGCTCTTCGAGGCCCTGACCCTGG
This sequence comes from Streptomyces sp. NPDC002309, assembly GCF_053593375.1. NCBI lineage: Bacteria > Bacillati > Actinomycetota > Actinomycetes > Kitasatosporales > Streptomycetaceae > Streptomyces > Streptomyces sp. NPDC002309. Next base: position 38,643 of record NZ_JBSFCI010000037.1, read on the forward strand.
TCCAGACCCAGAAGGTCACCCGCTTCCCCATCGTCCTGTTCGGCACGGACTACTGGGGCGGCCTGGTCGACTGGCTCCGCAACACCCTGGTCGCCCAGGGCAAGGCCGCGGAGAAGGACCTCCACCTGTTCCACGTCACGGACGACGTGGACGAGGCGGTGGCGCTGGTGTCGAAAGAGGCGGGGCGCTAGCCCCGAGCGGTACGGGTTCCCGCCCGCCCGCTCCCGGCGGGTGGGCGGGACCAGGTGTCCGAGGACCTCAGGCCAGCCCGCGGCGAGCCACCGCGGGGTCCCGCCACCCGGCGATCGCCGAGACCATCTCCAGCACCTGCCGGGTCTCCGCCACCTCGTGCACCCGGTACACCTGCGCCCCCAGCCACGCGGAGACCGCCGTCGTGGCCAGCGTCCCGATCACCCGCTCCTTCACCGGCCTGTCCAGGCTCTCCCCGACGAAGTCCTTGTTGGACAGCGACACCAGCACGGGCCAGCCGGTCTCCACCATCTCCCCGAGCCGCCGCGTCGCCTCCAGGCTGTGCCGCGTGTTCTTCCCGAAGTCGTGCCCGGGGTCGATCAGCACCGACTCCCGGGGCACCCCCAGCGACACCGCCCGCTCGGCCAGCCCCAGCGTCACCCGCAGGATGTCCGCCATCACGTCGTCGTACGTCACCCGATGCGGCCGGGTGCGCGGCTGCGCCCCGCCGGCGTGCGTGCACACGAGCCCCACCCGGTGGCGCGCGGCGACCTCCGCGAGCCGGGGGTCCACCCCGCCCCACGCGTCGTTCAGCAGATCGGCCCCGGCCTCGCACACGGCCTCGCCGACATCGTGCCGCCAGGTGTCCACGCTGATGACCACGTCCGGGTAACGCCGCCGCACCTCGGCGACGAACCCGACCGTCCGCCGGGCCTCCTCCTGCGCGGTCACCTCCTCGCCGGGCCCCGCCTTGACCCCGCCGATGTCGATGATCGCGGCACCCTCGGCCACCGCCTGCTCCACCCGGGCCAGCGCCGGCTCGTCGCGGAACGTGGCCCCCTGGTCGTAGAAGGAGTCCGGGGTCCGGTTCACGATCGCCATGACCACCGGTTCGCGCGGGTCGAACTCCCGCCTGCCCAGTCTGAGCATCCCGTGCGACCTCTCCTCGTTCGTCCTGGTACCGGCCCTGTACGACCGCCTGTGACCCTAACCGTCAGACTCACATGGCACGATCGGACCCTGACACATCCGACGTCGGCGTACGCCACAGGTGCGCCGCCACACTCCGCGTGGGGACCTCAGCGATGGTTATGTTCTTCTTCCTGGTCGTCGCCCTCGCCGTCGTGGTCGCCGCGGTGACTCTCGCGGTGGTCGGCGGCGGTGACCACGGCCCGCTCCCCGAGGCCGCGCCCGAACGGCTGCAGGACCCGCTGCCCCTGGACCGTCCGGTCGGCCGCAGGGACATCGACGCCCTGCGCTTCCCGCTCGCCGCCCGCGGCTACCGCATGGCCGACGTCGACGACGCCCTGAACCGCGTCGCCGCCGAGCTCGCCGAGCGCGACGCCCGGATCGCCGACCTGGAGTCCGCGCTGTCCGGCGCCCAGGCCGCGGCCCGTGTCCCCATGGACAAGCCCGGCCTGGAAGAGGGACCGCGATGACCGACGGAGCCGCCGTGCCCGGAGCGGACGGCGCGCGGCGCTGCCCCTGGGCCCTGTCCACGCCGGACTACGTGGCGTACCACGACGAGGAGTGGGGCCGCCCGGTCCACGGCGACGACGCGCTCTTCGAGCGGCTCTCCCTGGAGGCGTTCCAGTCCGGCCTGTCCTGGATCACCATCCTGCGCCGCCGCCCCGGCTTCCGCGCCGCCTTCGCCGGGTTCGAGATCGCCACGGTCGCCGCCTTCACGGACGACGACCGCGAACGACTCCTCGCCGACGCCGGCATCATCCGCAACCGCGCGAAGATCGACGCCACCCTCGCCAACGCCCGGGAGCTGACCGGGTGGGGGCCCGGCGAGCTGGACGACCTCATCTGGTCGCACGCTCCCGACCCGGACACCCGCCCGGTCCCGAAGACCCTCGCCGACGTCCCCGCGGTCACCCCGGAGTCGACGGCGCTCTCCAAGGCACTGAAGAAGCGGGGCCTGCGTTTCGTGGGCCCGACGACGGCGTACGCGCTGATGCAGGCGTGCGGCCTGGTCGACGACCACCTGGCGGACTGCGCCGCACGCCGCGCCGGCTGACCGGACGGACCGGTTCAGCGCCCCAGGTACTTCGGCCTCTCCTTGTTCACGAACGCCTGCACCGCGATGCGGTGGTCCTCCGAGGCTCCCGCCCGCGACTGCAGCTCGTCCTCCTTCTCCAGCGTTTCGGCCAGGGAGTGACTGAACCCGTACGCCACCGCCTCCTTCACCGCGGCGTACGCGACCGTCGGCCCCTCGGCGAGCAGGCGGGCCACCTGCTCGGCCTCCGCGCGCAGCTCCGCGGCGGGCACGACCCGGTTCGCGATGCCCAGCTCGTACGCCTCCTGCGCCTTGACGCTGCGCGGGAACAGCAGCAGGTCGGTGGCGCGGCCGGGGCCGACCACGCGCGGCAGCGTCCAGGAGACGCCGGAGTCGGCGGTCAGCGCCACGCCCGCGAACGAGGTGTTGAAGGCCGCGGTGTCCGCGACGACCCGGTAGTCGGCGGCGAGCGCGAAGCCGAAGCCGGCCCCGGCGGCGACGCCGTTCACGCCCGCGACCACGGGTTTCGCCATGTCGGTCAGCGCCCACACGATCGGGTTGTAGTGCTCGCGGACGGTGCTCATCGTCTGCCCCTCGCCCGCGTCCCGGTCGGCGGCCAGCAGCCCGATGTGCTCCTTGAGGTCCTGGCCCACGCAGAACGCCCGGTCACCGGCCGCGGTCAGCAGCACGGCCCTGACGGCCTCGTCGGCCCCTGCGGACCGGACCGCGTCCCGGAGCGCGACCTTGGTCTCGATGTTCAGCGCGTTCATCGCCTCCGGGCGGTTCAGCGTGATCGTCGCGAGCCCGTCGTTCACCTCGTAGAGCACGGTGTCGGCCATGGCGTATCCCCTCCGGTCGGGCGGCTCGGGGCGTACCGTTCGGTACGTCCTGTCAGAGGACAGCATGGCGGAGATCGCGGACAACGGATCCGGCGCCCAGGTGAGCCGGGTCGAAGAATTCGGGCCGTTTCCGGTCGGGGGAAGTCCGTGCGGCTGCGCAGTATCGCAGCCACATCGCCGAATTGAGTGGTTTTGCTCGCGCGCGTTGCCCAAGCGATGCCGACCGATGTTGGTCATCGGGTCGTGCGATGCGGGATAATGGCTGGGAAGCAATGTGTTCGATGCCGGTGTCGCGTGTCGTGTTTCACGGAACGCGCGTGCCCATCACCGGGCGCCGTCGGCCTTGACGATGAGCTGGTTTTCAGGAAGGGGAACGAGCATGGCGGCCATGAAGCCGCGAACGGGTGACGGCCCGCTCGAGGTGACCAAGGAGGGGCGGGGCATCGTCATGCGCGTTCCGCTCGAAGGCGGCGGTCGGCTCGTCGTCGAGCTGACCCCGGACGAGGCCGACGCGCTCGGCGACGCCCTCAAGAAGGTCGTGGGCTGACCCGCGGGCGACCATACCCTTTCAGCCGCCCCGGCACCGCATCCGGTGCCGGGGCGGCTGCATTCCCGGCATTCTCGGAAAAAGTGAGCAGGCCTCGGCAAAGTGAGCCGGCCTGGGAAAAGTGAGCCGGTGCGGTCAGCGCTTGACCGCGCACAGCAGTCCGTCTCCGACCGGCAGCAGCGACGGCACCAGTTCCTGGCTCTCACGCACCGCGCGCAGCAGCTCTCTCAGCCGCAGCACCTCCGTCGGCTGCGGGCCGGAGTCCACCGTGCGCCCGTTGGCGAAGACGCCCTCGAACGCCACCAGGCCGCCCGGACGCAGCAGGCGCAACGATTCAGCGAGGTAGTCCAGCACCTCCAGCCGGTCGCCGTCGCAGAAGACGAGGTCGTAGCCGGCGTCCGCGAGCCGGGGCAGCACGTCCAGGGCGCGGCCGGGGATGAACCGGGCCCGGTTGCCGGCGAAGCCGGAGGCGCGGAAGGCGTGCCGGGCGAACTGCTGGTGCTCCGGCTCGGGATCGACGGTGGTCAGCACGCCGTCCGCGCGCATGCCGTGCAGCAGATGGATCCCGGAGACACCGGTGCCGGTCCCGATCTCGGCCACCGCCTTGGCGTCCACCGAGGCGGCCAGCAACCGCAGCGCGGCGCCGGTGCCGGGCGAGACCGAGCGCAGCCCTGCGTCCCGGGCACGCTCGCGGGCCCAGTGCAGCGCCTCCTCCTCGGCGACAAAGGCGTCGGCGAACGCCCAGCTCGTCGGCCGGTTGCCGGTAATGACCCTCTCCTGTCCCCGTGGTTGCCTGGGCGTGACTGTATCCGTTGGTGCCGGGAACCCGCAGATGGGACCGGGCGTTTAGAGGGGTGGGGAACGACGGCGGGGGACACGGTTGGATCACGACGACGAGCGGGGTGCCGAGCAAGTGCTGACGCAGCCGCATGAGCCGTACCAGCACAGATCAAATTCTCGTAAAACCGCTTATGGGGAGCTAACGGGCGAGGTGGCTATGGTAGGGGCTCCACTGGACACCACCAGAGCTGACAGGGGAGGTGCGGCTGCGCCTGTGGACCGCGCAGGGGTGCTGAGGCGCCTCCTCGGGTCGGCGGGCAGGCCGAGATCCGTGAACGACACCGCTGCTGACCACGACCGGACCGCGACGTTCTCCACCGACACGGACGGGCAGGCGTGGACTCCGCCCACCTGGGAGGAGATCGTCAGCACCCACAGCGGTCGTGTGTACCGGCTGGCGTACCGCCTCACCGGTAATCAGCACGACGCCGAGGACCTCACGCAGGAGGTCTTCGTGCGAGTGTTCCGCTCCCTGTCGACCTACTCGCCGGGCACGTTCGAGGGCTGGCTGCACCGCATCACGACCAACCTGTTCCTGGACATGGTCCGCCGCAAGCAGCGCATCCGCTTCGACGCCCTCGGCGAGGACGCGGCCGAGCGACTGCCCAGCCGCGAGCCGTCCCCGCAGCAGGTCTTCAACGACGCGCACTTCGACGCCGACGTCCAGCAGGCCCTCGACACCCTGGCCCCCGAGTTCCGCGCCGCGGTCGTCCTGTGCGACATCGAAGGACTGTCGTACGAGGAGATCGCCGCGACCCTGGGCGTCAAGCTCGGCACGGTCCGGTCCCGGATCCACCGTGGCCGCTCCCAGCTGCGCAAGGCCCTCGCGCACCGGTCCCCGGAGGCGCGCGCCGAGCGCCGCTCCTTCGTGCCCCGCGTGCCCGCTCTGGGGGGAGGAGGCGCGTCAGCGTGAGTGCGACACGTCCGACAGCCGCCGAGGACCGCCTCGCGGAGCAGCACCTGGGAGACCGACTCGCCGCCCTGGTGGACGGCGAACTGGGTCATGACACGCGTGAGCGTGTGCTGGCGCACGTGGCCACGTGCGCGAAGTGCAAGGTGGAGGTCGACGCCCAGCGCCGGCTCAAGAACGTCTTCGCGGAGGTCGCTCCGCCGCCGCCCTCCGAGAGCTTCCTGGCCCGGTTGCAGGGGCTGCCCGGCGGAGGTGACCTCGACGGTGGTGTCCCACCGATGGGGGGAGGCTTCGGCGGGGGCGTCTTCGGCGTGAGGCGCGGTGAGGGCTTCGACTTCGGGTACCTCCCCACGGCCGCGCACGCGTCCGTCCTGCCCGCGTCCGCGCAGCGCGGCTTCCGGATCCACGACGTCGGCCGCGGCGAGGCCGAGCGGGCGGCCGCCTCGCGCGGGCGCCGGTTCGCGTTCGTCGCCGCCGGGGCGGTGTCCCTGGCCGCCATCGCGCTGGGCGGCGTCACCACCGTCACGCCGGGCGAGGCCGAGACGCGGGGCGGCTCGGGAAGCAACGTGACGCCGGCACGTCCGGGGTCGGGCGCGACGACGACACAGGAGAACCAGCGGCGCAGAGCGGCCGGCCCCCTGCTCGGACAGATCCAGGGCGGACGGACGCTCGGGGAGACGCCGGCGGCCGCGACGGCGGTGTCCGCACCGCTGCTGCCCGGGGTGGCGCCCCAGCCGGCGCACGCCCTCACGGCTCCCCTGACGGCCGACGCGGCCACGATGTCCCCGTTGATACGCCCCCTGACCGCGACACCGCCCGTCACGCTCACGAACTGGTCGACGGCACCGGGCCTCATGACGCCCGGCCTGCTCGCGGCGCCCCTCGCGGAGGGGAAGGCGACTCCCTCCGCGTCCTCGTCCGTCACACCCCGCTGACCGTTCCCTGCGCCGTGGCGCGCGAACCTGGTTGAATCCGAGGTGAAGCGCGCCGACGCCCCGGCGTCCGGCGCGCGATCTTCGAACTGCGGCCACACCGACGACGAGCCGGGCCGCGGCCAGCTGTGGGGAGAGCATGAACGAGGGCACCACGCCGACGCCGGGCACGGGGGAGGGCGATTTCGAACTGAGGCGCCCGGAGGAGGCACCCGTCCCGCAGGAGGCACCCGTCCCGGCGGCGGTCGCCGAGGAGGTGCCGGGGGACGAGGGGCCGCGGGAGGAGGTCCTGCGTGCTGCCGCCATGACGGCGGCCGATGCCGAGCGGGACGTTCCGGCCGGCCCTCCCGGCGTGGAGGACCGCAAGCCGCTGCACGACCCCGACCCGTACAGCACCCCGCCCTACGGCCACCCCGGCCCCTGGGCGCCCGCCCCGCCCGTACAGCATCCGGCGGCCACGCCCGCGCACGGTACGACGGTGCCCCCGACGACGCCGGTGGGGCCGCCTGTCGTGCCGCCGCCGCACGGGACGACGGTCCCGGCCTTCCCGGCCCCCGCTCCGGTCCCGGCCCCGGCCGCGCTCGGGTCCGTTCCCGCCTCCGTTCCGCCCCCGGTCCCCGCGGAATCCGTCCCGGGGCCGGCCTGGGCTTCGGCCGCGGCACCGCAGTCGGTCACCCCCGCCCCCGTCCCTCCGGCCGCCCAGACCCCCGTGCCGCCCTCTCAGGACCCCACGGACGCCGTCCCGGCCGTCCCGGCCCCCCGGGACGCGGCCGGCACGTCGGCGGCCGTCGGCGGGGTCTCCACCCCACCCCCGGGCTCACCCGCACCGGACCCCTGGCATCGCTACGACCCCTGGGCCGTCGCGGGTACCACCACCGCACCGGGTGCGGCGCTCGCCCCCGCCCCGCTCCAACAGACAGGTGCCGCTGTCCTCACGGAGCGGCAGAAGCGGCGCCGGGGCCTGAGGATCCTCGTCCTCGGCACCGTGCTCGTCGCCCTCGTCTCCGGCGGTGTCGGGGGCGTCGTGGGCGCCTACCTGGAGCGCAACGGCGGAGTCGGGCACGTCGAGCTGGAGCAGGCCGGGCGGGAGGACGCCGGGCGGGACCCCGACAGCGTGGCGGGGATCGCCGCGCGGGCCCTGCCCAGCGTGGTCACCCTGCACGTCAGCGGCTCCGGCGAGGCGGGCACGGGCACGGGCTTCGTGCTCGACGACCGAGGCCACATCCTCACGAACGACCACGTCGTGGAGCCCGCCGGCGAGGACGGCGAGATATCGGTCACGTTCCACGACGGGACGACCGCGAAGGCGGAGGTCGTCGGCCAGGACGGCGGCTACGACCTCGCGGTGGTCCGGGTCCGCGGCGTCAGCGGTCTGCGGCCGCTGCCCCTCGGCAACTCCGACAACGTCCAGGTCGGCGACCCGGTCGTCGCCATCGGGGCCCCCTTCGACCTGGCGGGGACCGTCACCTCGGGCATCATCAGCGCCAAGGAGCGCCCCATCACGGCGGGCGGCGAGGGCGACGGCGCAGGCGACGTCTCCTACGTCGACGCGCTCCAGACCGACGCCCCGATCAACCCGGGCAACTCAGGTGGTCCGCTGCTCGACGCCCGGGCCCGCGTCATCGGCATCAACTCGGCCATCCGCTCCGCCGGCGACGGCGCCGACGCGGAGGGCGGCCGGTCCGGCTCCATCGGCCTGGGCTTCGCGATACCGATCAACCAGGGCAAACGCGTCGCCGAGGAACTGATCGGCACGGGCAGGGCGACCCACCCGGTGATCGGCGTCACCCTCGACATGGACTACACCGGCGACGGCGCCCGTGTCGGCACCAAGGGCAGTGACGGCGGTGCCCCGGTCACCCCCGGCGGTCCCGGCGACAAGGCCGGCATCGAGCCGGGCGACGTGATCACCGAGGTCGACGGTCAGCGGATCCACTCGGGTGAGGAACTGATCGTCAAGACCCGGGCCCACCGCCCCGGCGACCGGCTGGAGCTGACCCTGCGGCGGGACGGCGCGGAACGGACGATCTCGCTGGTGCTCGGCTCCTCCGCCGGCGCCTGAGGAGCCGCCGGCGCATCTCACCGACCGGATGGCGCCCCGGCCCCCACAAGGCAAACAACCGGAAAAACGCTCACCCGCCCGCAGGTGTGGCGCCCGGGGCAGTACCGGTCGGACAGGATCGACGGGTACCGTGGATCGGGCCCGGGACACACAAGGAGCTTTCAGGTGTTCAATGACATAGGACCGTTGGAGCTGGTGACGCTCGTCGTCCTCGCCGTGCTCGTCTTCGGCCCCGACAAGCTCCCGAAAGTCATCCAGGACGTGACGCGCACGATCCGGAAGATCCGTGAGTTCTCGGAGAGCGCGAAGCAGGACATCCGGCAGGAGCTCGGCCCCGAGTTCAAGGACTTCGAGTTCGAGGATCTCAACCCCAAGACCTTCATCCGCAAGCAGCTGGACAACGAGGAACTGGGGATCAAGGAGATCCGCAACGGCTTCGACCTGAAGAAGGAGATGGCCGAGGTCGCGGACGCGGTGCACGGCCGCGACGCCGATCCGGCCGCCGCCTCCGGTCCGGGTGCCCGCGTCGACATGACGAAGAAGCCTGACGACCGTCCGCCCTACGACGCGGACGCCACCTGACACGCGCACGGCCCGCCCGGCGATCCGCCGCCCGCCGGACACCCGTGGGCGCCGACGGCCCGGAGCGGGCCTCTCGCAGACCGGCGGCCCGGCTCTTCCCGATCATCCGCCCCACGGCTTGAACACGACGCCCGCGCGACCCACGCGCCGGTCGCGTTCCCGGCTGCCCGCACCGGTGTGGATATGCTGCCGAGTTGTTGTGCGGACCGGACGAGTACGCCCGAAGGGGGGCGGGCCGTCCGATCCGACGAGAGCGAGGAGGCGTCCGGGCACATGGAGACGACGAGTCGGGCAGTCGCACAGGCGCCGGCCGCGGAGGGTGGACAGCAGTTCGTCCCCGCCCGGCGTACGGTCGACGGCTACCTGCGTGCGCCTTTCCCGTGGTACGGCCTTGACGAGGCGTTCACGGGCCCACGCTGGCTGATGCAGGTGGGAATGACGGCCGACGGGTCCGTGGAACACGGTTCGATCGGTCACGGTGACGAGCCCTCGGTGCGCGCCGAAGGCGTCGCCGAGGAACGGGAGCGGTTCGCGGTCGTGGTGACCGTCGCGGCGAACCCCGTGCGGCGCACCGCCGACGGCACGGGACTGCTGGAGGCCACCTCGGTCTCCTCGGCGGCCTGGCTCGCCGGGGTGGGGCTGCTGACCTTCACCTGGCCCGGGCAGATGGACCACAGCCTGCGCGACCACTGGCTGGAGCAGCAGACCGAGACCGCATGGGTCCTCGCGGACGATCTCGCCGGCGCGGACTGGTCGACGCTCTCGCTTCCCGTGGACGGCGTTCCCACGCCGTTCCACTACCGGGAGTCGGAGTTCGGGTGGGTGCTGGCGGGGTCGACGCGGGAAAGCGTCCACCTGGGTGCGTACGGCCGCGGTATGAGCGCTTACGGGCTGGGCTTCTCCGTGGTCAAGGACATCACCCAGTACGTGTGAGGGGAGGGGCGCCGCCGGGACGGGGCGCCCTCTCGCGGAGCGCCCTCTCGCGGTGCGGTACGAGCGGTGCGGTACGGGTGTCGGCCGCCGTACGGCTGCCGGTCTTGCCGTACGAGTGCTGGTCGCCGGTCGGGGATGGGTGCCCACGCGGTTCCCCGCGCCCCCGAAGGGGCGCGGGCTCCCGGGGCGCGTCTCAGAACTTGTTGCGCGGAGTGATGCCGAGCGACAAGCCCGACAGACCGCGCTGGCGGCCTCCGAGCTTGCCGGCGATCGAGCGAAGCGCCGCGCCGGCCGGGGAGTCGGGGTTGCTCAGGACGACCGGCCTGCCGTCGTCGCCTCCCTCGCGGAGGCGGACGTCGATGGGGATGCTGCCGAGGACCGGGACGTTCGCGCCGGTGGTGCGGGTCAGGCCGTCGGCCACCGACTGGCCTCCGCCCGTGCCGAAGACGTCGACCATCTCGCCGCAGTGCGGACAGGGCATCCCGGACATGTTCTCGACCACGCCGACGATCTTCTGGTGGGTCTGCACGGCGATGGAGCCGGCCCGCTCCGCCACCTCGGCCGCCGCCTGCTGCGGGGTCGTCACGACCAGGATCTCGGCGTTGGGGACCAGCTGGGCCACGGAGATGGCGATGTCGCCGGTGCCGGGCGGCAGGTCCAGCAGCAGGACGTCCAGATCGCCCCAGTACACGTCCGCCAGGAACTGCTGCAGCGCGCGGTGCAGCATCGGGCCGCGCCAGACGACCGGGGCGTTGCCCGGCGTGAACATGCCGATGGAGATGACCTTCACACCGTTCGCGGACGGCGGCATGATCATGTTCTCGACCTGGGTGGGCCGCCCGTCGGCGCCCAGCATGCGCGGCACGCTGTGGCCGTAGATGTCGGCGTCGACGACCCCGACCTTCAGGCCGTCGGCCGCCATCGCCGCCGCCAGGTTGACCGTGACGGACGACTTGCCGACGCCGCCCTTGCCGGACGCGACCGCGTAGACGCGGGTGAGCGAGCCGGGCTTGGCGAAGGGGACCTCGCGCTCGGTCTGGCCGCCGCGCAGGGCGCTCGCCAGTTCCTTGCGCTGCTCGTCGCTCATCACGTCGAGCGTGACGTCGACGCGGGTGACGTCGTCGACCCGGGAGACCGCCTCGGTCACGCGCTCCGTGATGGTGTCGCGCATCGGGCAGCCCGAGACCGTGAGGTACACGGTGACCGCGACCGCTCCGTCCGCGCCGATCTCGACCGACTTGACCATCCCGAGTTCCGTGAGGGGCCGGTTGATCTCGGGGTCGTTCACCGTCGCCAGTGCCTCGCGCACCGCGTCTTCCGTAGCCATAAGCACGATGGTACGGCGCCGCACAGGCACGGCGGAAAGCCTGTCACCGGTCGTCTACGTCACGCGACCCCGACCGTTCCGCCGGGAATACGCGGTGACCGTCGGGCTGACCGTCCTGAAGGTCCCTCACCAGATCCTGCAACTCGGAGCGGATCCAGTCCCGGGTCGCCACCTCGCCGAGCCCGATCCGCAGGGCGGCGATCTCGCGTGTCAGGTATTCGGTGTCGGCGATCGACCGCTCGTTCTGCTTGCGGTCCTGTTCGAGGTTGACCCGGTCGCGGTCGTCCTGCCGGTTCTGGGCGAGCAGGATCAGCGGCGCCGCGTAGGAGGCCTGCAGCGAGAGCACCAGGGTCAGGAAGATGAAGGGGTAGCTGTCGAAGCGCAGGCCCGCCGGCGCGGACACGTTCCACAGCACCCACGCCACGATGACGATCGTCATCCAGACCAGGAACCGCCCGGTGCCGATGAAGCGGGCGACGCGCTCGGACAGCTTCCCGAACGCCTCCGGGTCCCACTCCGGCATGATCCGGGGCCGCCGGGGACGTGGCTGGTCGAGCCGGGTGCGCGAGCGCGTGCTGGCCGTGGCGCCGGCGGGCACGCGCTCCCGGCCGCTCTCGCGCCCCGCCTCGCGCCGCACCTCACGCTCGGGAGCCATGGGTGCCCACCCCCTCGCCCGTGTCCAGGTCGAACTCGTACTCCCGCCAGTCCTCGGGCAGCATGTGGTCGAGCACGTCGTCCACGGTCACCGCGCCCAGCAGCGATCCGGACTCGTCGACGACGGGCGCCGAGACCATGTCGTACGTCGCGAAGAACCCGGCGACGAGCTGCAGCGTCGCCCCCGGCGGGAGGGTCTGCAGGTCGTCGTCGAGGATCGAGCTGACCAGGGTGTACGGCGGGTCGCGCAGCAGCCGCTGGAAGTGGATGGTGCCGAGGTACTTGCCGGTGGGCGTCTCGTCGGGCGGCCGGCAGACGTAGATCTGGGCGGCGAGGGCCGGCGGGAGGTCGGGGTTGCGGACCCGGGCGAGGGCTTCGGCGACGGTGGCGTCGGGGCGCAGCACGATCGGCTCGGTGGTCATCAGACCGCCCGCGGTGTGCTCCTCGTACGCCATCAGGCGCCGCATGTCGGCCGCGTCGGCGGGCTCCATCAGGTTCAGCAGCCGTTCCTTCTCCTCCTCCGGCAGCTCGGAGAGCAGGTCGGCCGCGTCGTCCGGGTCCATCGCCTCCAGGACGTCCGCGGCGCGCTCCTCCTGGAGCTTGCCGAGGATCTCGATCTGGTCGTCCTCGGGGAGCTGTTCGAGCACGTCGGCCAGGCGGTCGTCGTCGAGCGCGGCGGCGACCTCCGCGCGCCGCTTCGCCGACAGATGGTGCAGGACGTTGGCGAGGTCGGCCGGGCGCAGTTGCTCGAAGGTGGCGAGGAGGCTCTCGGCGCCCTGCCCGTGCTCCTCCAGGGTGAAGCCGGTGACGCCGGACCACTCGACGGTCAGCGTCTCGCCCTTGGCCCGGCGGAAGGCGCTGCCCTTGCGGCCCTTGCGGACGAAGACGCGGCCGACCTCCCAGTCGCGGCGGGCGGGCAACTGCTGCACCGCCAGGTCGAGGACGGTGACCTGCTCGCCGGTCTCGACGAGGGTGACGCTCTTGTCGAGCAGCTCGCCGAAGACCAGCCGCTCGGTGGGGCGCTGTTCGAAGCGGCGGACGTTGAGCACGCCGGTGGTGATGACCTGTCCGGACTCGATGCCGGTGACCCGGGTCATGGGCAGGAAGATCCGGCGCCGGGTGGTGAGTTCGACGACCAGCCCGAGCAGCCGCGGTGGCTTGCTGCCGACCCGCAGCATGACCACCAGATCGCGGACGCGGCCCACCTGGTCGCCGTTCGGGTCGAAGACGGAGGTGCCGGAGAGGTGCGAGACGAAGACCCGGGGGGCGCCGGCGGCCATGGCTGCGCCTCCTTTTCCCGCCGTGCGTGGCGTTTGCTCCGCTTGTGTGGAAATGCTCGCTCGGATGGGCTTCAGGCTAGCCCGTCCCGATCGGATCCGCCCTGGTGAGCGGTCCGGACGGACTGGCTCCGTGGGCCGCCCGGCACCCCGGTACGCTGCGGTACGCCGCTCAAGGACCCACGTCGGAAAGGCACACCACCTGTGACTGCGATGCGCCCGGGCCGAGTGCGCCGGACCCCTCTGGTGAGCGCGATGTGCGCGCTGGTCGTGGCGGGTACGGGGCTGACCGGGTGCGGCAGCGAGGACCCGGACGCGGGCACGAACGGCGTGGGCAAGCTGCCCGCCGAGAAGATCCAGGCGACGACGCGTACGGCGGCCGGGTCCGCGAAGACGGTACGGCTGTCGGGGACCGTCGTCGCGGGCGGCAGCACCTACAAACTGGACATGCGTCTGAAGGAGGACGGTGGCACCGGGTCGGTGAGCGCGCAGGGGGCGACCTTCCGGCTGCTGCGGGTCGGCGAGAAGCTGTTCCTGATGGCGGATGCCGAGTTCTGGAGCCACGGCGGGGACGGCGGGGGCGGCGGGGGCCAGGGTGACGGCGAGGGCGGCACGTCCGACGACGCCGCGGCCGACAAGCTGGAGGGCAAGTTCGTGAGGGTGCCCGAGGGCGATCCCTCGTACAAGCGGTTCAGCGGATTCACCGACAAGGACGTGCTGCTCAAGGGCCTGTTGACGCTGCACGGCGCCCTGGCGACCGACGGGCGCCACGAGGAGTCCGGCGTGCGCACCGTCCGCATCACCGGCGACAAGGGCTCCGGGGGCACCCTGGACGTCTCCCTGGAGGGCCGGCCGTACCCGCTGCGCCTGGTCCGTGCGGGCGGCGCGGGCACCCTCACCTTCTCCGACTGGGGCGAGGACTTCGCCCTGGAGGCGCCCGCCAAGGACAAGACGGTGGACTACGGCCAGCAGCTCCCGACGTCGTAGGCGGGCCGCGAGCCGCGCGTGGGCACCCCTGCGGGCGGCCGACGGCGCCGGCGCGTCCATCGCGCCCGCGGGTCGCCGGACGTGCCGGGCTGCTTCGGGTCCCGGACCGCTAGGAGCGCTTCCGCTTCCTCCGGAACAGCAGGCGCGGCAGTCCGGCGGGGATCGGCTCACGCGTCGTCACCGGCGTCGGCAGCGGCGCCTCGGCCAGAGAGCCGTCCGGCAGCGGGGAGGTCGTGCCGGTCGGCTCCAGGCGGACCACGCGGCACTCCCGTGCCCACCGCGCGGGCATGGCCTCACCGTCGGGCGCGTTGAGCCGCTTGCCCTTCAGCTCGGCGACCGTCGCATCCCACCGCTCCGAACCGGACGGCAGTTCGACCACCCTTGCCGTCCAGGTGACCAGTCGGCCGCCCTTGTCCTTGCTGCGCGCGGTCACCTCGGCCGTGCCGCCGTCGGTCAGCCCCGGCAGCGGTTGCTCTCCCGGCCCGTCGCCCACCACGCACGCGGCACCCTCGTGCCACACGTGCCACAGCGTACGAGCGGCCGGCGCGCCGGCGCCCCGCACCCAGATGAGGCCGGACTTCTTCGTGGCCTCCTCGACGAGGGCCTGGTCGAACAGCTCGCTGGTCATGGGAGCAGCGTAGCGAGGCCGCTCACAGCCAGCCGTTGCGCTTGAGCGTGCGGTGGATGCCGAAGCAGATCATCGCCGTGATGCCGAGCACCATCGGGTAGCCGAACTTCCACCGCAGTTCGGGCATGTAGTCGAAGTTCATCCCGTACACCCCGCACACCATGGTCGGTACGGCGACGATGGCGGCCCAGGACGTGATCTTGCGCATGTCCTCGTTCTGGGCGACGGACGCCTGCGCGAGGTTGGCCTGGAGGATGGAGTTGAGCAGCTCGTCGAAGCCGGTGACCTGCTCGTGCACCCGGGCGACATGGTCGGCGACGTCGCGGAAGTACTTCTGGATGTCGGGGTCGATCAGCCGCATGGGCCGCTCGCTGAGCAGCTGCAGCGGCCGCATGAGCGGCTGCACCGCCCGCCTGAACTCCATGACCTCACGCTTGAGCTGGTAGATCCGCCCGGCGTCGACGCCGCGCGGCGCGCCCTTACGGCCGGGGGAGAAGACCTCGGTCTCCACCTCGTCGATGTCGTCCTGCACCGCGTCGGCGACCGCGATGTAGCCGTCGACGACGTGGTCGGCGATCGCGTGCAGCACCGCCGAGGGACCCTTGGCGAGCAGTTCGGGGTCGTCCTGCAGCCGGTGGCGCAGCGCCCGCAACGAGCCCTGCCCGCCGTGCCGGACGGTGATGAAGAAGTCCCGTCCGGTGAAGCACATCACCTCGCCGGTCTCGACGACCTGGCTGCTGGCGGTGAGTTCGTCGTGCTCGACGTAGTGGATGGTCTTGAAGACGGTGAACAGGGAGTCGTCGTAGCGCTCCAGCTTCGGCCGCTGGTGGGCCTGGACGGCGTCCTCGACGGCCAGCGGGTGCAGCCCGAACTCCCCGGCGATACCGGAGAATTCGGCCTCCGTGGGCTCGTGCAGCCCGATCCACACGAAGCCGCCGTCGCGCCGCACCCGGCGCATCGCCTCGTGCGGGGTGAGCGGACTCGCCGTCTCGACGCGGGCACCGTCGCGGTAGACGGCGCAGTCGACGACGGCGGTGGTGGTCTGGGGGTCGCGGGTCGTGTCGTACGGCCCGGTCTCCTTGCGCAGCGCGGGACGCGACGGGCGGACCGCGGCACGGAGGTCACGGATCATCGACATGGCAGGCTCCTTCGCGGGCGAGCAGCGAGAGGCCATGGGCGCCGGGTGGAACTGCCCGGAATGGGGACGTCCTGACTGCGAGGTTTGGCACGTCCACAAAGCGGGAAGCACCGCACCGTCGCGGTGGCGGACTTCGCTACTGGTTCAGCTGCTGATGCGGGTCGTACAGATCAGACAGTGGCAAAACGGAACGAAGTGCTCTTCGGCGGGCGACGCTGGAGGTGCGCATGCGAGAGGTGGCGAGAGGCTAGAGCCAGGGCAACGTCAGCGGCCGGAAGAGCGGGTGGTACTGCACGGTCGACTTCGGTCCATTGCAGCCCCACCTCCTCCGGCCGGTCCCTCGTAAGGGAGTGTCGTCGGCGTCGGGACTTGATCGCGACGCTTCTGCGTGCTGCCCCGAACCACCGGCCAAGAGTATCAGCAGACCTAAGTGTCAAGGCGCTGCTTTGCCTGGTCCTGACGAGTTCTATGCTCGCCGCATGGTTGATGTTCTCCCCTTGGTCGAGGCGCGGTTGCGCTCCGCGCTCGGCGAACCGGACGCCCGCGCCGCGGTCACCTTCCTGGGTACCGACCGTGTGGAGGTGCTGCGTTTCCAGGAGGGGGACCTCGTCCGCTACGCGACGCTCGGCATGTCCGCCCAGCCCATGGCCGACCCCGCCGCGGTCCTCGCCGACCCGGTCAAAGGCCCGCGCGCCGAACTGGTCCTGTCCGTCCGGGCCGGGCTCGCCGAGACCGACAAGGTGCTCCGTCCGCTCGCCGTCCTCGCGGCGTCCCCGCAGGTCGAGGGCGTGGTCGTGGCTCCCGGAGCCTCCCTGGACGTCGGTGAACCGCTCTGGCCCGGGGCCCCGTTCACCTCTGTACTGGTCGCCGAGCCGGGCGGCCTCGTGGAGGACCTGGAACTGGACGAGCCCCTCGACCCGGTCCGCTTCCTGCCCCTGCTCCCCATGACCCCGAACGAGGCCGCCTGGAAGCGCGTCCACGGCGCCCAGGCCCTCCAGGAGCGCTGGCTCACGCACGGCACCGATGTGCGGGAGCCGTTCCGCGGGCCGGTGGCGCTGGACTGAGCGACGGGTGCGACGGGTGCGCCGGGGTGCGCGCGAGGCGTGAGGAACGTCACCAAAGTCCGCTCGGGAGCGGCCAGTTGGCGAAGACGCCCACTCCGTCCTCCGTGGCCTGCCGCACCGGGAGCTGTTCCGCCTTCGCCGTCAGCGCCCCGCGCCGTACGGCGACCACGGCCGCGCCGAGCACCGCGTTGACCGCCGCCACCACGAACGGGACACGGTGCGGGTGGTGTATGCACATATTGAATGAGAATTGCTAATTAATGTGTATGCATCTAATGGTTCGCCAGGCCGCTGCCGCCCGGACGGGTGATCGTCCTTGACGTGGCGAGAAAGGGGTAGGACCGTGGAGCCCTATGAGGGGCGAACCCAGTTGCCCGAAGTGTGGTGGCCGGGTCAGGGCTCCCGGACTCTTCGCCGATACCTGGCAGTGCGATGTGCACGGCACGGTGCATCCGCTGCAGCCCGTGATCCCGCCCAGCGTCGAGGCCCTCGGTGTCGTGGTGGCTCGCACGCAGGTGCCGGTGTGGATGCCGTGGCCCCTGCCGGTCGGCTGGCTCTTCACGGGCGTGCTCTGTGCCGGTGACGATCGCAGCGGCGGTCGTGCCACCGCGGTGGCCTGCTCGGGGCCGGGGCCGCTCGGAGGTGTCGGGGAGCTGGTCCTGGTCGCCGAGGAACTCGGAGTCGGCCTGGGTGCGCGCTACGCCGGGATCGAGGGCCCGGATCCGGGGCCGTACATGAACGTCGAGAAGCCGCCGCAGGCGAAGGTGCTGGCCGCGGGGCGGCCCACGCCGCTGTGGCATGTCACCGGGGTTCCGGACGACCGCGCGGTGTTCGCGGGAGAGGCCCGGGGGCTGTGGCTCTGGGCCGTCGTCTGGCCCGAGCAGTCGGGTCTGCTGATGTACGACGAACTGGTGCTGACGGACGTGCGGGACGCGGGCGCGGAGGTCGACCTGGTGCCGTGCGGCGCGTTGTCACCGCGTCTGCTTCAGCCGTAGCGGGTCTTGGCGGGCAGGCTGGCTGGCTGGCGGGTCGTGGCCGGCGGGCCGGCCGCGGCGGCCCTCGCGTCGTGTCGTCCGCCCCCGTGTGTAGGGGGCGCTCCCCGGTTGAGGGTGTGACGGAGGGGGCTGGAATCACCCGTTATCCTTGGGTGTCCCTTCCGTTCAGTGATCGCCTGGAGTCCGTGTCGTGCGCATAGACCTGCACACCCACTCCACCGCGTCCGACGGCACCGACGCCCCCGCCGAGCTGGTGCGGAATGCCGCCGCCGCCGGGCTGGACGTCGTCGCACTCACCGATCACGACACGACCCGGGGGCACGCCGAGGCGATCGAGGCGCTGCCCGAGGGGCTCACGCTGGTCACCGGGGCCGAGCTGTCCTGCCGTACCGACGGCATCAGCATGCACATGCTGGCTTACCTGTTCGACGCCGAGGAGCCCACGCTGCTCGCCGAGCGGGAGCTGGTGCGCGACGACCGGGTGCCGCGGGCCAAGGGGATGGTCGCCAAGCTGAACGCGCTCGGTGTGCCGGTCACCTGGGACCAGGTCGCGCGGATCGCCGGCGACGGGTCCGTGGGACGCCCGCACGTGGCGACAGCCCTGGTCGAGCTGGGTGTCGTGCCGAGCGTGGACGACGCCTTCACCCGGGACTGGCTGGCCGACGGCGGGCGGGCCCACGTCGGGAAGCACGAGACTGACCCGTTCGAGGCGATCCGGCTGATCAAGGGCGCCGGCGGAGTCGCCGTGTTCGCGCATCCGGGGGCCGCCAAGCGCGGGCGCACGGTGCCGGATTCGGTCATCGCCGCGCTGGCCGCCGCCGGTCTGGACGGCATCGAGGTCGACCACATGGACCACGACCCGGACACCCGGGCGCGGCTGCGCGGCCTGGCCAAGGAGCTCGGACTGCTGGTCACGGGCTCCAGCGACTACCACGGCAGCCGCAAGACCGTCGCGCTGGGCGAGTACGCGACCGACCCCGAGGTGTACGGGGAGATCACCCGGCGGGCGACCGGCGCGTTCCCGGTGCCGGGCACCGGCGGGCTCTGAGGTCCTCACCCCGCACATCTCTCTCCGTCATCTCCTCGCAAGGCCTGTAGATCTCCCATGTTCGACCTCGCTGTCTTCGGCTCCCTCTTCCTGACCCTCTTCGTCATCATGGATCCCCCCGGGATCACCCCGATCTTCCTCGGCCTGACCGCGGGGCGGCCCGCCAAGGTGCAGCGGCGCATGGCCCTCCAGGCCGTCTGCGTGGCCGGTGGCGTGATCATCGTCTTCGGGGTGCTGGGGCACCAGATCCTCAATTACCTGCATGTCTCCGTACCGGCCCTGATGATCGCCGGAGGGCTGCTGCTCCTGCTGATCGCACTCGATCTGCTCACCGGCAAGAACGACGAGCCGAAACAGACCAAGGACGTCAACGTCGCCCTCG
The DNA here is from genome assembly GCF_053593375.1 of Streptomyces sp. NPDC002309. Taxonomy (NCBI): domain Bacteria; kingdom Bacillati; phylum Actinomycetota; class Actinomycetes; order Kitasatosporales; family Streptomycetaceae; genus Streptomyces; species Streptomyces sp. NPDC002309. The sequence goes on from NZ_JBSFCI010000037.1 coordinate 57,979, forward strand.
TGCCGCTCGGTATGCCGCTGCTGGCCGGGCCCGGTGCGATCGTCTCGGTCATCCTCGCGGTGCAGAAGGCGGACGGCTTCGTCCCTCAGGTGTCGGTGTGGACCGCGATCCTCGCCGTGCACGTCGTGCTGTGGCTGTTCATGCGGTACTCGCTGCTGATCATCCGGGTCATCAGGGACGGCGGCGTGGTGCTGGTGACGCGGCTCGCGGGCATGATGCTGTCGGCGATCGCCGTGCAGCAGATCATCAACGGGGTGACGCAGGTGATCCAGGGGAGCTGAGCCCCGTCGGCACAGCAGGGCCCCGCACGGCTTCTCCGTGCGGGGCCTGAGGCTCAGTGGGGGTCCGCTGTCATGAGGCCGTGGTCTCGGCCGGGCGGATCCAGAGGCGCTGCCCGATGGCCGCTGCCTGCTGAACGATCCGGTTGACGGAGGCGGCGTCCACGACGGTCGTGTCCACGGGCGTGCCGTCCACGTCGTCGAGTCGCATGATTTCGAAGCGCATGGCTTCTCCCTTCGTCTGGTCATCCTCCTGAGGAGAACTACTGGTGAGGTCGCGAGGGGCGTTCATGCCCCAGGCTCCATACGTATGCAACGTGATGCCGGCGGCAAACATTCCCTACGCTAAGGAAATTTTTCGAACGGCTAACTACTGAACGGTAAGCCGCTCCCTCGAGACTAACCGGGATCAGTTGTGTTCGCAGCGTGACCAGGGACAATGGAGGCGATGAACGACGACCTCGCGGCCCTGGCCGCCCGCATCGACCGCACGAACGAGCTGCTGCACCGCATGCTCGCCGAGGTGGCGAAGACGCCCTCCACCCACGCGATCTTCGTCGACGCGGGGTATCTCTACGCGGCCGCGGGCCGGCTGGTCGCCGGGACCGAGGACCGGCGCGCTTTCGACCTGGACGCCGAAGGACTGATCGAGGCGCTCATCGACAAGGCCCGCCAGATCTTCGCGGACAGCCGGCTGCTGCGGGTCTACTGGTACGACGGGGCCCGCCGCCGCATCCACACCACCGAGCAGCAGACCATCGCCGAGCTGCCCGACGTCAAGGTAAGGCTCGGCAACCTCAACGCCAACAACCAGCAGAAGGGCGTCGACTCGCTCATCCGCACCGACCTGGAGTCCCTCGCCCGGCACCGCGCCATCAGCGACGCGGCCCTGCTCGGCGGCGACGAGGACCTGGTGTCGGCGGTCGAGGCGGCGCAGGGGTACGGGGCGCGGGTGCACCTGTGGGGCATCGAGGCCCCTGAAGCGCGTAACCAGGCCGAGCCGCTGCTCTGGGAGGTCGACAGCCAGCGCACCCTCGACCTCGACTTCTTCAAGCCGTACGTCTCCCGGCGCACGGCCGCCTACGAGCCCTCGGCGGCCGCGCGGCCCGCCCGCGAGGACGTCCGCTTCGTCGGCGCGCAGATCGCGGCGAAGTGGCTGGCGGCACGGGGCCGGGAGTCGCTGGTCGAACTGCTGCCGGGGCATCCGTATCTGCCCGGTTCGGTGGACCAGGACCTGCTGGTGGAGGCCGAGGGGCTGCTGCAGTACTCGCTGCGGGGACAGGCGGACCTGCGACGGGCGCTGCGCGACGGCTTCTGGGGGCATCTGCAGACGCAGTACTGACCGGGGTGACGGGCGCGGGTCGGTGGCCGGGTTGCCGGGTTCCCGGTGCGGGGCGTTCGGCGGAGGGTTCCCCGTGCGGGCTTCGTCCGGTGGGGGTTCCCGGTGTGGGCCTTGCCCGGTCGGAGGTTCCTGATGTGCTGGTGCGGGGCGTGGCACTAGTCCGTCGGGCGGTGGGTGTCCCAGAAGCCGGCGATGGCGCGGGCCGTCGGAAGCGGCTGGTCCGCGTTCGGTGAGTGCTCGGCGCCCTCGACGACCGTACGGTGCGCCTGCAGCCGTAGAGCCATGTCGTCCAGCAGCGGCAGCGGCCAGGTGTCGTCCCGCACGCCCGACAGGACGTGGAACGGCATTGGTACGGCGGCGAGTTCGCGGACCCGGTCGGGTTCGGTGGTCAACTGATGTCCGGTGGCGAGGAGTTGTGCCGGCTTGTTGCCCAGCCAGCGGCGCTGCAGGAGGTCGGGACCGCCGATGCCGCGAGCCGGGCCGCCGACCTCCTCGGGGGCGCCCATCGACTGGATCACCTCCCAGACCTCGGCCATCGTCATCACGGCGAGGGCGTCCCGCAGCAGTTTCACGCGCTGCTGCTGGGACACCGAGATCTGTGCCGGGCCCGACGACATGAGGGTCAGCGAGACGAAGGGGGAGTGGTCCAGCAGGACCGCGGCGCGGGTGATCTGGCCTCCGAGGGAGTGCCCCAGGAGGTGCGGGGAGGCGCCCAGCGCCTTGGCCTGAGCGAGCACGTCACGTGCCAACTCGCCCTGGGAGTAGGCGCTTTCGTCGTGCTCGGGCCCGTCCGACTCGAACTGGCCCCGGCCGTCCACGGCCACCGTGCGGTACCCCCGCGCGGCGAGCGGCCCCTGCATCAGACGGAAGTCCTCCTTGCTGCCCGTGAATCCCGGGATCAGCAACGCCGTGCCGCGCGGCGCCACGCCGGGGGCGACCGGCATGTCCACGACCGCGAAGTCACCGCGTGCGGTGGTCAGGGCGTAGGCGCGGGCTCCGGGCGGCGGGGTGTGGGCGGCGGGCGTGGTCACGGGGTGAGGGTAGCGGGTGGGGGCAGCGGGCGGGGCTGGGCTGCGAGGGGAGCCGTGCCCGAACGCCGACGGCCCGGTCCCACGGAAGGTGGGACCGGGCCGTCGGGTTGCCGTGATCAGCTGTCCGCGGGCTCCGCGGCGGCCGCGGCCTTGCGGGTGCGGCGGCGCGGTTTGGCCTCCGGCTCCTGCGTCGCCTGCGCCGGGATCTCGGCGGTCGCCTCCGTTGCGGGGGCGGCCGTCGCCTTGCGGGTCCGGGTGCGCTGGGGCTTGGCCTCGGCGCCCTCGGCGGTGTCCACCGCCGCCTCGGCCTTGGCGGCCGCGGTCTTGCGGGTGCGCTTGGGCTTGGTCTCCGCGCCCTCGGCCGTGTCCGTCGCCGCCTCGGCCGCGGCGGCTGCCGTCTTACGGGTGCGCTTCGGCTCGGCCTCGGCGTCCTCGGTGGTGGCGGTCGCCTTGCGGGTCCGCCTGGGCTTGACCTCCGTGCCCTCGGCCGAGTCGACCGCTGCCTCGGCCTTGGCGGCCGCGGTCGTGCGGGTGCGCTTCGGCTTGACCTCCGCCTCGGCCTCGCCGGCCTGGGCGGGCACGGTGACCTCGGGGGCGTCGGTGGCGGGCTCCGCGGCCTTGCGGGTGCGGGTGCGCTTCGGCTTGGCCTCGGCGCCCTCGGCGGTGTCGACCACCGCTTCGGGTGCGGCGGCCGCCTTGCGCGTCCGGGTGCGCCTGGGCTTGGCCTCGGCGCCCTCGGCCGTGTCGACCGCCGCCTCGGCGGCCGTCGGGATCTCGACAGGTGCCGCGGCCTCGACGGTCTCCGCGGGCCGTGCCTCGGCCGACTTTCGCGCACGGCGGCGGCGCGCCTTGGTCGGCGCCTCCGCGTCGTCCGCAGCGGCGGGGCCCTCGGCCGTCGTCACCGCGGCCTCGGCGGCCTCGCTCACCGGCGACTCGACCGCTGCCGACGCCGTCGCCTGCGAGGCGCCGGCACGGGTACGGCGACGGCGACGCAGGGTGCGCGGGCCGGTGGCCTCCTCCGTGGCCGCCTCGGCGGGCGTGGGCTCGGAGGTCTGCGTCCCGTCCAGCGGCGTGCCACCGCGCGTCCGGCGGCGGCGCCTCGGCGTACGGTCGGAACGCTCGCGGTCGGCCGTGGGGCGCGACTCCTCGCGACCTCCCCGGCCACCGCGACCGCGTCCACCGCGGCCGACCGGCTCGCCCAGGTCCTCCAGCTCCTCCGCGTCGAGCCCGGCGCGCGTGCGCTCCGAGCGCGGCAGGACACCCTTGGTGCCCTCGGGGATGTTCAGCTCGGCGAACAGGTGCGGAGAGGTGGAGTACGTCTCGACCGGGTCGTTGAACTTCAGCTCCAGCGCCTTGTTGATCAGCTGCCAGCGCGGGATGTCGTCCCAGTCGACCAGCGTGATCGCCGTACCGGAGGCCCCCGCGCGGCCCGTACGGCCGATGCGGTGCAGATACGTCTTCTCGTCGTCCGGGGACTGGTAGTTGATGACGTGCGTCACGCCTTCGACGTCGATGCCGCGGGCGGCGACGTCGGTGCAGACGAGGACGTCCACCTTGCCGTTGCGGAACGCGCGCAGTGCCTGCTCGCGGGCGCCCTGGCCGAGGTCGCCGTGGACCGAGCCGGAGGCGAAGCCGCGCTGCTTGAGCTGGTCGGCCAGGTCCGCCGCGGTGCGCTTGGTACGGCAGAAGACCATCGCCAGAGCGCGGCCCTCGGCCTGCAGTATGCGCGCGACCATCTCGGGCTTGTCCATGTTGTGCGCGCGGTAGACGTGCTGCGAGATGTTCGCGACCGTCACGCCCTCGTCGTCCGGCGCGGTGGCGCGGATGTGCGTGGGCTGCGACATGTAACGGCGGGCCAGGCCGATGACCGCGCCCGGCATGGTCGCCGAGAACAGCATCGTCTGCCGGCGCACCGGAAGCATGTTGATGATCTTCTCGACGTCGGGCAGGAAGCCCAGGTCGAGCATCTCGTCGGCCTCGTCGAGGACCAGGCTCTTGATGTGGCCGAGGTCGAGCTTCTTCTGGCCCGCCAGGTCCAGCAGGCGGCCCGGGGTGCCGACGATCACGTCGACGCCCTTCTTCAGGGCCTCGACCTGCGGCTCGTAGGCACGGCCGCCGTAGATCGCGCAGACGCGCACGTTGCGCACCTTGCCGGCGGTCTGCAGGTCGTTGGTGACCTGCGTGCACAGCTCGCGCGTCGGCACGACGACGAGGGCCTGCGGGGCGTCGGTGAGCGCCTCGGGCCGGGCGCGCCCGGCCTCGACGTCGGCGGGGACGGTGACGCGCTCCAGGATCGGAAGACCGAAGCCCAGCGTCTTGCCGGTGCCGGTCTTGGCCTGGCCGATGACGTCCGTGCCGGAAAGGGCGACGGGGAGGGTCATCTCCTGGATGGGGAACGGGGTGACGATGCCGACGGCCTCCAGGGCCTCGGCGGTCTCGGGGAGGATCCCGAGCTCTCGGAACGTCGTAGTCAGGGTGCTGCCTCTTCTGTGTGGGCGGTACGAGGCGAGCGCGGGGGTCGTGTCGGACCGTGCCGGGGACATCGACGGCCGTGGGGCGCGTCGTAGACACGGGACCTCTGCCAACGCTCCAGCGTTCGTACCGCTGAGGGGGCCCCTCCGATCGTCGTACGCACAGTGCCGTACGGTCAGGGAGGGCTGTCGGGTCGGAGCCGATCGGGCCTCCGACCGGGCATCCTCATACCTGCGGCCTGTCGAGACACGACGAAGTGGTCGTCGCATCTGCAGGCGCATTACCACCATACCCCGGAATCGCGCACATGCGTTGGCCGATTCGGTCACGTAGCCATCGTCACGGTCGCGTACATGGTCATTCGCGTCGTCGTGGTCACACTGATTGACCAGGGACTTCCACCCCGGGGTGAGCGGGCTATTGTGCGCTTCATGACGACCTCTGACATGCCTGAGCCCGCCGCCGAGACCAGCGACGCGGACGCCGCCGCACACACCGGGGTCGCCGCCCAGGACTGGGCGACCGCGTCCGCCGACCCGCAGTACCGTGCCGCGGTCGTGGATCTGCTGGGCGCGCTCGCGTACGGGGAGCTCGCGGCGTTCGAGCGGCTCGCGGAGGACGCCAAACTGGCACCGACGCTGGAGGACAAGGCGGAGCTGGCGAAGATGGCGTCGGCGGAGTTCCACCACTTCGAGCGGCTGAGCGGCCGGCTCACCGAGATCGGCGAGGAGCCGACCGCCGCGATGCAGCCTTTCGTCGCCGCGCTGGACGGCTTCCACCGGCAGACGGCCCCGTCGGACTGGCTGGAGGGGCTCGTCAAGGCCTATGTCGGCGACTCCATCGCCAGCGACTTCTACCGGGAGGTGGCCGCACGGCTGGACGCCGACACCCGTTCCCTGGTGCTCGCCGTGCTGGACGACACCGGTCACGCGGGCTTCGCCGTCGACCGGGTGCGTGCGGCGATCGACGCCGATCCGCGCGTGGGCGGGCGGCTCGCTCTGTGGGCGCGACGGCTGATGGGTGAGGCCCTGTCCCAGTCCCAGCGCGTGGTGGCCGAGCGCGACGCGCTGTCCACCATGCTGGTGGGCGGTGTCGCCGACGGCTTCGACCTCGCCGAGGTCGGCAGGATGTTCTCCCGGATCACCGAGGCCCACACCAAGCGGATGGCCGCTCTGGGGCTGGCCGCGTAGATGTAGATGTCGTCGGTGGTCGGGGGCAGGCCGGGTTCCGGTCTGGTGAAGATCAAGCCTGATCGGAATCAGATCAGGTCTGGGAGAGTCAGACCTGATCAGGCCTGGGTGTGACATGGCGTCGGACGGTCCTTGGGGGCGGCGGCCTCGCGATACAGCCGCCCGCCGTGCCCTAGGGGCGGTGGCCTCGCGGTACAAGCGCCCGCCGTGCCCTAGGGGCGGCGGTCTCCGCGGCGGCGGCTCAGGCCGTCGCCGATCGTCGGCGGAGTCTTCCCGCCGGGCGCAGCAGCAGCGAGAGGGACGCGACGGAGACGATCGCCGCGCCGAGAAGCACCAGCAGGACGCCGCCGGCCTCCAAGGCGCTGTGCGTGAGGAAAGCGCCGAAGAGAGCACCGCCGACACCGGTCGACAGGACCAGGTGACGGGCCGGGAGACGGTGCGGCAGGCGAACGGCGTAGACCCATGACAGAACCAGGCCGAGGATCGCGGAGCTGAGTGCTTCCAGGAGCATGTCAGGGTCCTCCCACATGGCCGACGGGCCTGAAACGGTCGTAGCCCGTCTTACCCCTGACCTGCGGAATGCAATCCTCCCGTGTGGGGGAGTCGTGCTCCGCCGGTGAACCCGTGCGAGAGGCGTCGCAAACGGTCGAAAGTCGAAAAATGGGGAGCCCAAAAACGGGGAGCCCAAAACGGGGAGTCCGAGAAACGGGGTGGACCACATGGACGGGGGAGACGAAACGGGAGGGCTCGGTGGCTTGTGAAAGCCACCGAGCCCTCCCGTTCGCTGTTCGCGGCACTAGAGCGCGCCGAAGCCCACCTTGCGCGGCGCCGGCTCACCGAGCTCGACGTACGCGAGACGGTCGGCCGGGATCAGGACCTTGCGGCCGTGCTCGTCCACGAGGCTGAGCAGCTGCGACTTGCCGGCCAGTGCCTCGGCCACCACGCGCTCCACCTCCTCGGCACTCTGACCGCTCTCCAGCACGATCTCGCGCGGCGCGTGCTGAACGCCGATCTTGACCTCCACGGCTATGTCCCTCCGAACGGTCAGTGAAGTGCGCGGGCGTCCGCGCCGTACCCAGCACACATTAGCCCGGTGAGGGGAAGCGCACGCTCCACGCGAGAACGCCAGGAGCGAACAACCGACGGGAACAAAAGCGCGGTCGTCAGGGGTGCTGCTCGTTGCCGTGCAGCGGGAAGCCCGCGATACCCCGCCAGGCCAGCGAGGCCAGCAGCTGCACCGCATGGTCGCGCGGCACGCTCCGGTCGCTGTGCAGCCAGGAGCGGGCCACCACCTGGGCGAGGCCGCCGAGCCCGGAGGCCAGCAGCATCGACTCCGCGCGCGAGAGGCCCGTGTCCTCGGCGATCACGTCGCAGATCGCCTCGGCGCAATCGTTCGTGACCTTGTCGACACGCTCGCGTACCGCGGGCTCGTTCGTCAGGTCCGACTCGAAGACCAGCCGGAAGGCGCCGCCGTCGTCCTCGACGTACGCGAAGTACGCGTCCATCGTCGCCCGGACGCGCTGCTTGTTGTCGGAGGTCGACGCGAGAGCGTTCCGTACCGAGTGGATCAGCGACTCGCAGTGCTGGTCCAGCAGTGCCAGGTACAGATCGAGCTTGCCCGGGAAGTGCTGGTAGAGCACCGGCTTGCTGACGCCGGCCCGCTCGGCGATGTCGTCCATGGCCGCCGAGTGGTAACCCTGCGCCACGAAGACTTCCTGAGCCGCGCCCAGGAGCTGGTTCCGTCGGGCACGGCGCGGCAGGCGCGTGCCCCGCGGGCGCGCCGCCTCAGTCTGCTCGATGGCTGTCACGCCGCCTCCCAAAGTCGTCCACATGCGGTGTGCGCCGCGCGGCCATCGTACTTTTCGGTAACCGTGCTGTGCGCGGTGCGAGCGCAGAATTTCACGGACCGGACGGCCGTGAAAGTCACACAGACCGGTGTGAACGTGTCCGGAGCGGGCAGAAAAGGGCCTCTTCCCCACACGACGGTGCCGGTGTCGTCCTGCGTCACCGATAGTCGTCCTCGTCCAGACTCACGACGCGGGCCTGCTCGATGAGGTCGCCCTCACTGGCCCGGTCCGGCTCCACGCCGGTCAGCGGGTCGTCACGGTCCGGCGTGAGGCCGGCGTGCTGTTCGGCGGCGTCGGCGACGGGGGCCTCGACATCGAACTCCTGCGCTTCCTCGGTCTCCTCGTACGCGAAGGTCTCGGGATCGGTGGGATCAACAGCCATGGCGGGCTCCCTTCCTACGAACGTCCCTGAGAGATGCAGGGGCCACACGCGGGTGCCCTCATTACGAGCGTAGGAGACACCCGATCCGGACGCCATGCGATCCGCGTTCGCATCGTCACGCGCTGCGCATCCGGCGCCGGAACCGGCGCTGGATCCGCGCATCCGTGGACCTTCCGTGTGCGGCGCGGTCCTGCCGCCGCGGCCGTCAGGCCGGTGTTTCACGCTCGCCGTGGGGCTGTGACGGTGATCTCCGGCGTCCGGGACGGCGAACACATGAACCAGCGCGTGATCACCTCGTAACATTGCCGCATGTCTTGGACCGAGTCGCCGTTCGTGCCGACGGCCAACGTGCTCCCGAAGGTGGCACCCGTCCGGGTCGCGGAGGGCGAGCGTCTGAAGTCCGTCCGGTTACCCGGCATCACGCTCACGGTGCGCTCGCGGCCTCCCGCGCGCGAGGGACTGCCCAACGCGCTGCTCGTCCACGGCCTCGGCGGTTCCTCGCAGAACTGGTCGGCGCTGATGGAACTGCTCGACGCGGACGCCGACTGCGAGGCCGTCGACCTGCCGGGCTTCGGCGACTCACCGCCGCCCGACGACGGCGACTACTCGGTCACCGGGCACGCGCGCGCGGTCATCCGCTATCTGGACTCCTCGGGACGCGGTCCCGTGCATCTGTTCGGCAACTCTCTCGGCGGCGCGGTCACCACCCGCGTCGCCGCTGTCCGTCCTGACCTCGTCCGGACGCTCACACTCGTGTCACCGGCCCTACCGGAGCTGCGTATCCAGCGCACGGCCGTGCCGACGGCCCTGCTGGCGCTGCCCGGGGTGGTCCGGCTCTTCAACCGCTTCACCGCCGGCTGGACGGCCGAGCAGCGGGTAAGAGGCGTCCTGACGCTCTGCTACGGCGACCCGGACCGGGTGTCACCCGAGGGCTTCCGCAACGCCGTGGAGGAGATGGACCGGCGGCTGCAACTGCCGTATTTCTGGGACGCGATGGCGCGTTCGGCGCGGGGGATCGTCGACGCGTACACACTGGGCGGCCAGCACGGACTGTGGCGGCAGGTCGAACGGGTGCTCGCCCCCACGCTGCTCGTCTACGGTGGCCGCGATCAACTCGTAGGCTTCCGTATGGCTCAGAGAGCCGCTCGCACGTTCCGTGACGCTCGTCTCCTGACGCTTCCGAGCGCCGGACATGTGGCCATGATGGAGTACCCGGAGACCGTGGCGAAGGCGTTTGGTGAACTGATGGCGGAGGCGGAGACCAAGGTGAGAGCGGCCGAGTATCTTGCTTCTGGTGGCGCTGCTTCCCGTGGTGCCGCTTCTTCGGGGCGTGGCTCCGGTGACGTGGCCTGTGACGGTGGGGTCGATTCCGCGAGTGCGGGGAGCTGAGGGGCGAGGTGGGACGCCACAGTCGCCGTGGTCCGGCACCCAAGGGTGAGGCCACGGACAAGGTGCCACGCCGGCGCGCCGCCGGGCCTTCCGGAGCGCATCGGGGTGCGAGGTCGCAGGGGGTCGCCGAGGAGACGCCTCCCAGGGGGATGCCGCGTTTCGTCGAGGAGACGCCTCCGCAGGGGATGCCTCGGTTCGCCGACGGGCCTCCCGCTCAGGGGATGCCTCGCTTTCCCGACGGGACGCCCGCTCAGGGAATGCCTCGTTTCGCCGACGGGACTCCCGCGCGTGGGGTCCCGCGGGTGCCCGACGGGACGCCCGCGCACGGCTTTCCTCGTATGCCGGACGGCACCCCCGCGCACGGTTTCCCGCAGGTGCGGGGCGGCCATCCCGAGCACCGTGAAGACGGCGGTGGCTGGGGTGAGTTGAGGGGGCGCACGGTAGCGGGCACCGGGGCTCCGGCGTTTCCCCGTCAGCGGCAGTCGCCCCCCGGACCGCGCCAGGACTACGTCGACGCCTTCGAGGAGCGGGACGACGTCTTCGTGCGCCGTCACCCGGCGCCGACCACCGTCACCACTGGACACTTGACCGACCCGTACGGCTCGGTCGGCACCGGACACCTGTCGGACCCGTACGGCTCCGTCACCGGCCGGGCCGCGGAACCCGACGCCGACGACGAGGCTCCCCCGACCGGCGAACCCGCGCCCTCCAAGGGCGGCAAGAGCCGCGCCTTCACCGGTATCGCGGCCGCCGCCGTGACCACCGTGCTCGCCGTGGTCGTCGCAGGGCAGGTCACCGGCCAGGGCGACGACCCCGCCGTCGAGTCGCAGTCCGCCCCCGACCGGGCCAGGGATGTCCGGGGTCCCGCGTCGCGCGGCGACGATCGGCCGACACCTTCCAGCGAGCCGAGCGCGCCGACGCCGCTGACCTACGAGCAGAAGATGAGCCGCACCTACCCGCTGAGCCCGAAGCTCGACGGCTCCGGGGAGTTCGACGCGATCGAGGGCATCGACAAGGCGCCGGGCGAGGGGCGGAAGTACACCTACCGGGTCGACGTGGAGCAGGGACTCGGCCTGGACGGCGAGCTCTTCGCGGAGGCCGTGCAGAAGACGCTGAACGACGACCGGAGCTGGGCGCACAACGGCGGCCGTACCTTCGAACGGATCCACTCCGGCAAGCCCGACTTCGTGATCACGCTCGCCAGCCCCGGTACCACCGCGGACTGGTGCGACATGTCGGGTCTGGATACGACGGTCGACAATGTGTCCTGCGACTCCGCCGCGACCGAGCGCGTCATGATCAACGCCTATCGCTGGGCGCAGGGTTCGGTGACCTACGGCGACAAGATCTACGCCTACCGGCAGATGCTGATCAACCACGAGATCGGCCACCGTCTCGGCTACGACCACGTCACCTGCGACAAGCCCGGTGAACTGGCGCCCGTCATGCAGCAGCAGAGCAAGTTCCTGGAGCACGACGGGATCCGGTGCAAGCCGAACCCCTGGCCGTACCCGACCAGTTGATCCCACCTTCTCCATGATGACGATCCGTGCGCATGTGATCTCTTAGCGCGACGAAACGCGATCCGCACGGGAAAGTTACGACCGTTCACCCCTTTTGGTGGGGGGGGGGGGCAAACGTGGTGTGGGCGACCCCGTGTTGGGGAAAGATTTATTAAAGGAGCAAGAGGAGGGGCCAACAAAGCGTAAAAAGAAGCAACTAGTGGGTGGGAGAAAGCGGCAGAGAGGAAA
>NZ_JBSFCI010000038.1:0-64617 GCF_053593375.1 Streptomyces sp. NPDC002309
AGCAGCACGTGCCCGAAGCGGGTGCGGCCGCCGGTCCGCGCCGCGTAGGCCGCGCCGGCCCACGGCACCAGCCCCTCCGCCAGCGCCGTGCGCGGTGCGTCGCGCAGGCCGGTCAGTTCCTCGTAGGCGGTGGCGCAGTGCGGGCAGTGCGCCATGTGGGCGGCCAGGTCGGGACTGTGCCGGGGCGACTGCGGCCGCAGCGACTCCTCGATCAGCCGCTGGAAGTCATGGCAGTTCGGGTCGTCGGAGGCGGCCAGCCGGGACCGCAGCAGGGACCGGCCGAGCGTGCTCAGCGCCGGCTCGATGCCGTACGTGACGTCCTCGCGGGTGATGCCCAGCAGCAGGGCGGTCCGCTCGGCGCTCTCCTGCTCGACGAGGCCGTACCAGATCAGGCCGCGGGAACGCTCGGGCAGCGCGCGGTAGGCGGCGAGCATGGGCGGGAGGGGGCCGTCGGGCCCGCCCGTGTTGAGGACCAGCAGCAGTCCCGAGTCGAGCGCCGCCGCGCGGTCGCCCTCGGCCCAGGTCGCGGCCACCCGGCCGGTCAGCAGCAGGAGTTGGTGTCGCCACGGGGCGGTCGGATCGGTGCCCCGTGCCGTCTTGCGGGCCGCCAGCGTGAAGGCCTGGGCCGCCAGTTGACGGGCCGACGAGTCGCCGGTCGTGCACAGCCGGGCATAGGTGAGGACCGACGCCTGATGCCGGGCGCGCAGCTCCTGGAGCGCCGGATAGGCGGCGGCGGTGCCGGCGCGCAGCAGTTCGGTCAGCCGTGCGTCGGACGCGCCGGAATGCGCGTCGTCCGCCTCGTCGTTGTCGGTCCCTTCGGGCCGAGTCATTCACCCGCCTCCTAGCGGCCTTGCCGGAGCTCGCCCAAGTCCCTGACGTACCGGCCAGTTTGGAAGGTGCCCATAGTGGTGGAGAGGGGTCTGTGAGGAAAGGGGTTACCGATGGTAATGAGGCGGCTGATGCGCGGCTGATGCGTGACCGGTACACAGGACCGCGCGGAGGTCGGTACGGGGGCCTGTGCGGATACCGATACGGGGGCCCGCGCGGAGGTCGATACAGGGCCGTGCGGCGCCCTGCGTGACGGCGGACAAGGCGGCCCGTGCGGAGGCGTGTACGGGGAGTGCGCGCGGTGGCCGACAAGGCGGCCCGTCCGGCGGCCCGTCCGGTGGCCCGTGTGGTGGGGTGGAAGGCGGTCCGTACGGGGATCGCCAGGGCGGCATGCGCGAAAGTTCGTGCGGCACGGCCGACACGGCGGCTCGCTCGACGGGGCGTGCGGTGGGTCGAAAGGCGGCCGGTGCGGGGACCGCTGTGGCGGCTCGCTCGACGGGGCGTGCGGTGGGCCGAAAAGCGGCTCGTGCGGGGACCGCTGTGGCGGCCCGTGCGGTAGGGGTGGTAGGGCCGGTACGGCGCGTCCGGCGCCCGAAGGCGCCGGACGGAAAGCCTGTGGGTGGGCCGGCCTCAGTCCTCGGCCGTCAGTCCCTTGCGCAGCCGTCCCAGCGTCCGGGACAGCAGCCGCGACACGTGCATCTGGGAGATGCCCAGTTCCTCGCCGATCTCGGACTGGGTCATGTTGCTGACGAAGCGGAGGGACAGGATCTTCCGGTCCCGGTGGGGGAGTTCCGCGATCAGCGGCTTGAGGGACTCGACGTACTCGATGCCCTCGATCCCGTGGTCCTCGTACCCGATGCGGTCGGCGAGGGCGCCCTCGCTGTCGTTCTCCTCGGGCTGCGCGTCCAGCGAGGAGGCGGTGTACGCGTTCGACGCGGCCATGCCCTCGACGACCTCGTCGTGGGACAGCCCGAGCCGCTCCGCCAGCTCCGCCACCGTGGGCGCGCGATCGAACCGCTGGGCCAGCTCGTCGCCGGCCTTCGCCAGGTCGAGCCGGAGCTCCTGCAGCCGGCGCGGAACGCGCACGGACCACGAGGTGTCACGGAAGAACCGCTTGATCTCGCCGATGATGGTGGGCATGGCGAAGGTGGGGAACTCGACGCCACGGCTGAGTTCGAAGCGGTCGATCGCCTTGATCAGGCCGATGGTGCCGACCTGGATGATGTCCTCCATCGGCTCGCTGCGGGAGCGGAAGCGGGAGGCGGCGAACTTGACCAGCGCGAGGTTGAGTTCGACGAGCGTGTTCCGTACGTAGGAGTACTCGTGCGTGCCTTCCTCCAGCGATTCCAGCCGCTCGAAGAGGGTCTTGGACAGGGCCCGCGCATCGACGGGACCGACCTCGTCGTAAGGGGGAATCTCCGGAAGTCCGGCCAGTACGTCGTCCTGGACGCCGAGGGCGTCCTCGGGGACGGCGAACGTCTCGCCGTCCTGCGCGAGGGGATCCAGATGTTCCGAAGCGGGTGTCGACGTCGCCGTCCGGGCGTGCGATGCGTCGAGCCGGGGTGACATGATGTCCTCCATCGTTCTCGGCATAAGGCTGCCGAAGCCAATTCGTGCACTGCGGTGTGCGGCGCCTCCGAAGCCGGCCGTTTCGGTTGGGTGTCTCTACTAGCCCTACCCGCTTCCCCGAACCCTTCGCAAGTGGCTTCTGTGGGTATATGTCCGTTTCTGGGCGGATGTTCGGCTGTCGAAGGGCGTAGGGAAGGCGTAGTGTTCGAGGGCGACAGTCAGTAGCCACGACCTCGGGAGAGAGAGACGGCATGGACCACGGGACGGTCGGCAGCGCACAGTCGGGCCGGCTTCTGGTGGAGGTACGGGAAGAGGGCCGTAGTGCCGTCGTGACTCCGGCGGGTGAGCTGGATCACCACACCGCCGATCTGTTGCGCGAACCACTGGACGCCTGCCTCGCCAAGGGATTCAGCCGTCTGGTCGTCGACTGCTCGCGACTGGAGTTCTGCGACTCGACGGGCCTGAACGTGCTGCTCGGCGCCCGCCTGAAGGCGGAAGCCGCCGGGGGTGGCGTGCATCTCGCGGGCATGCAGCCGGTGGTGGCCCGGGTGTTCGAGATCACGGGAGCCGACGCGGTCTTCACCGTGCACGACACGGTCGAGGCCGCCCTGTCCGGCGAGGGCGATGCCGACTGAGCGTCCCGGGGCGTCCCGAAGTAGGGGGTGTTCCCCCGGATCGGTCGGGCAGGAGACATCCTGAACATGTCGGCGGCAAACGTGATCGAGCGTGCGGACAGTGAGTACTGAGCACCGACCTATTCGTAACTGAAGTCTTGAATCGTGAACTGGTGGATCGGTGAGGTGAAGCGCTGATGAGCACCACCCGGCCCTATTCGCCGGGCGACCGCGGCCCGGAGCCCGGCGGCGCTGCCGGGGCGTCCGAGGGGGGCGCGACCGTGTCGCCGGGGGCAGGTCAGGTACGCAGGCTGACGTTCGACGGCGAGAGCGGCGTCGTGCCGATGGCCCGCGACTTCGCCCGTCAGGCGCTGTACGCGTGGGGCTGGTTGCCGGCCGCGACCGCGGACCGGCGGGCGGCCGCGGAGGACGTGCTGCTGGTCGTCTCCGAGCTGGTCACCAACGCGTGCCTGCACGCGGAGGGGCCGGACGAGATGTTCCTCAGCTGCGACAACAAGGTGATCCGGATCGAGGTCTCCGACCGCGGTACGGGGCAGCCCGCGCCGCGGACACCGCACCGGGCCGGCCGGCCCGGCGGGCACGGGATGTTCATCGTGCAGCGCCTCTGTCTGGACTGGGGGGTCGTACGGGCCCCCGGCGTCGCCGGCAAGAAGGTCTGGGCGGAGCTGCAGGCGCCCGCCTAGGGCGTTCGGCATCCCCACACTTCCGGCACGCCTCACGTCTTCCCTCCTCATCCCCCCGGGCGTACCTTGACGGCCCGATCTGATGTGCCGTCAGGAAATGAGGGGGCGACGATGTCCACTGTGTCGTACCGGAGACGAACCGCGGCGCTCGCGTCCGCCGCGGCCCTGGCCGGCTCCGCCGTGCTGCTCGCCGCCCCGGCTGCCCAGGCCGAGGTCGTCGACGTCAACTACCAGTGCAAGACGCCCATCGGCGACAAGAGCGCCGTCTCCCCCATCGACATCAAGGGCGTCAGGAGCGGATCCGGCTACCGGATCACCATGTCCTGGCAGAAGGGCGTCTCCTCCAGCCCCGTCGAACTCGGCAAGGGCGCGATGAACCCGAGTGCCACCGTCGTGCTCGGCGGCGCCGACAGCGGCACGGTGACCGTGACCGGCCCCGCCAACCAGGCCGCGATCCCCGCGGACACCCCCATCAAGATCAACGACCTGTCGGGCACCTACACCCCGAAGAAGACCGGCAAGGTCACCTTCACGGCGGGCATCCTCACCATCAAGGCCCTGGGCACGACGACGACCTGCACCCCGAGCAACGACCCCGGGCCGTCCCTGACGCTCGACGTCACCGCGTCGGGCGGCGGGGGAGCGCCCCAGCAGGGCGGCGGCGCCGGCGGGGAACTGCCGCAGACCGGCCCCGAGGACTCCGCGATCGCCCTCGGCACGCTCGGCGGAACGGTCCTGCTGGCGGGCGCGGCGGGCGCGCTGTGGCTGACGCGACGCAACCAGCCGGCCCGCGCACGCCGCTGAGCCGCTGGAACCGGGCGGTGCCCCGCCGAGCCACTGGAACCGGCCCGCGCACGCCGCTGAGCCGCTGGAACTGTGCGGTGCGCCGCCGAGCCACCGGAGCCGGGCGGTGCGCCGCCGGGCCACCGGAGCCGGGCGGTGCGCCGCCGCGCCACTGGAACCCGGCGGTGACCCGCTGAACCACCGGAACCGGGCGCTACGCCGCCGACCATCCCGGAGTACGACCGCTGGAGCCGCCGTGTCGTGTCCCACCCGTGCCGTGCACGCCGTCTGCCTCTCGCTCCTCGCCCTGCTGTGCACGGCCCCGGCGGCGCGTGCGGCGGGCGAGGGCTGGTCCGTCGCGCCCGCCGGCGGAGGCCGCCCCTCCTTCTACGCCGAGGGCGCGCCCGGCACGGCGCTGCGGGACACGGTCTCCGTGACCAACCGCACACGGCATCCGGTCATCGTCCGTCTGACCGGCACCGGCGTCCCGGTCACCTTCGCCGACGCCGAGATACGCGTGCCCGCCCGCACCCGCGCCGACGTCTCGTTCACCGTGGCCGTGCCCGAGGGGGCCGCGCCCGGTGACCGCACGGGGACGATCGCCGTGCGGGACGGCGACGGCGGGGCGCGCTCCGTCCCCCTGCTGCTGCGGATCGGCGGCCCCGAACTGTCCGCGCTCACCGTCGAGCGGGTCGCCGTACGCGGTGACCGCATCACGTACGACCTGGTCAACCGCGGCACCACCGACCTCGTGCCCACCCTCTCCGTGCGCGCCGACGGCGTCCTCGGCACCCTCCTCGACCGCGCTCCGCGCACCCTGCCCGTCGAGCTCGCCCCGGGCCGGCGCCTGCGTCTGAGCGAACCCTGGGCGGACCGGCCCGCGCTGGACGCGGTCGAGGTACGGCTGACGGTGACCGCGGCCGGCGGGGCGCGGGACACCGCGCGGACCTCGGCGGGGTTCGTGCCGCGGGGACCGGTGGCGGCGGGCACGGCCGCGCTGGTCCTGGGCGTGGCGGCACTGGCCGTCGTACTGCGGCGAAGGCGGCGTGCGGCTCCCGAGCCCGCGCCTGAACGAGTGTGTGAGCCGATCGAGTTGACGGGAGTGGCGAGGTGAGGATGCGCTTGCTGGTCCTGGCGTTCGCGGTGCTGCTGCTGGTCGTGCCGCCGCCCACCGCCGCCGTCGCCGACGGGCCGGACGTGAAGCTGTCCGCCTCGCAGGCGGGGACCGGGGGCACGGTCACCGTGACCGGCGGCGGATGGCGCGAGCGGACGCTGCTGATGATCCTGATCTGCGGGCAGTCCGTGCCGTCCCGGGGCGTGGTCGGGGGCACCAACTCCTGTGCCAACGCGGACGGACGGGCCGTCACCACCGACGCGGAGGGCCGCTTCCGCAAGGAACTGCCCGTCGCCGAGCCGCCCGTGCCGTGCCCGTGCGTCGTGCACGTCGCCGCCGTCACCGGCCCCGAGGCACAGGCCGACGCGATCTTCCAGGTGGCCGGGCACAGCGTCGAACCGCTGCCCGCGGAACCGGCGGGCGGGCGCCTGTCGGTGCTCGACGACACCCGGCTCGACGGCTCCAGTGGCCTGCTGACCTGGTTCGGCGCGCCGCCCGCCCGCACCCTCGTGTTCACCGTCGGCAACGTCGGCACCTCGGCCGTCACCGACCCCGTCTTCCAGGTCGGCACCTCGCACGGCGTGTTCGCGCCCGAGTGGCAGGAGCAGCGGTGGCGCGGCACGATCGCGCCGGGCCGCAAAGCGCAGATCCGGCTGCCGGCCGAACTGGCGGCCGGGGCGCACGGCGACTACAGCGTCTCCCTGAAGTACGGCGGGAAGGTCCTCGCCGAGCAGCCCTGGGCCGTGGGCCGGCCCTGGGGCGTGACGCTGTTCTGGCTCCTGGTCTGCCTCGTGGTGCCCGCGGCGGTGTTCCGCGCCGGGATGGCGGGGGTGGACCGGGTGCGGCCGCGCAGGCCGGGCGGGGTGAGGCACCGCCGGCTCCCCGTGCGGCTGCCGTCCCCGGGCGCCCGCCGGCGAACGCGGCCCCCCTCGAACTCGACCCTGCCGTGGTTCACCCCGGACGCCGATCCGGGCACGGCCGGTCGGCTCTCCGCACCGCACGACGACAGCCCGCCGAGTCCAACGACTCCGCTCAGAAAGGGACCCACGTGAGAACGCGAAGGAGAGTCACACCGGCCGCCCTGGCGATGCTGGTCGGCGGTGCCGGGGTGCTGCTCGCCGCCGTGCCCGCGCAGGCCGCCGAGGTGTCGTACCTGACGGAGTGCGTGCCGCCGCCGATCTCGGGGCTGCCGCCGGTGCAGGGCACCACGAAGGTGGCGGTCGCCGCGCCGGCGGCGGCGAAGGTCGGGGACGAGGTGGAGGTGGTCTGGACGTTCGTGCAGGCGGCCTCCAAGAACCCCGACCTCATCGACCTGCCCGCGAACTCGGTGCAGCCGAGCGGCACCCTGAAGGCGGCCGGCGCCCAGGTCGCGGACATCGCGATGCGAGGGCCCCGGGAGAACCCGCCGATCCCCAAGGGCGGCGCCATGGTGCTGTCCGCCATGAAGGGCACCCTGAAGCTGACGGCGCCCGGCGCGGTGACGCTCACGCCCGGCGCGTACGCCATCAACGTCATGTCGACGGACACGAAGTGCGCCCCGAAGGAGGCCGTGCAGGCCGCGGCGACCATCAATGTGACGCCGGCCGACGGCGGCTCGGGAACGGGAAGTCCCACGCCGGGCCCCACGGACAGCGCATCGCCCACCGCCTCACCGACCGGTGGTCCCGGTCCCTCCGGGAGTCCCGCCCCTTCCGGGAGTCCCGCTCCCTCCGGCACTCCCGCTCCGACCACGAGCGGGCAGACCGAATTCACCGGCAAGGAGGTCCAGGTCCCCTACGCGTGCAAGACGCCCATCGGTGACAAGGAGGCCGTCTCGCCGGTGCAGATCGACGCCCGCAGGAACGGCGGGAGCTTCGATCTCACCGTGCGCTTCAAGGAGTCGGTGATGGACAGCCCGGCCGAGATCCCGAAGGACTCGGTCAAGCCGTCCATGGAGGTGGTGCTCGGCGGGGCCGACACGGGCACGGTCCATGTCGAGGGGCCCACCAACTCCGAGGCGATCAAGGCGGGCGACCCGATCGAGATCCCCGATCTGACCGGGACCTACAAGCCGGGCGCGAGCGGTGAGTCGACGCTGTCGCCGGGTGTGCTGACGGTCGAGGCCCTGGGCACGACCACGACGTGCACGCCGGTGAAGACCGAGGTCTCGCTCACCCTGGACACCACCGGGCAGCCGGGCGGCGCGGCGGGCGGTTCCTCCTCGGGCGGTTCGGCGTCGGGCGGGTCGTCCGCGGGCGGTTCGGACTCCGGTGGCGGCCTCGCCGAGACGGGCGTCGAGGACAACGGCACCCTGAAGGCCCTCGCCCTGGTCGCCGGTACGGCGGTCCTCCTGGGCGGCGCGGTGTTCACGTTCCTGCCCCGCAGGTCCTGAGAGACGCAGGTTCTGAGGGACGCAGGTTCTGAGAGACGCAGGTCGTGAAAGACGCAGGTCGTGAAAGACGCAGGTCCTGAGACACGCGAAGGGGCCACCACGTCCGAGGAGGACGCGGTGGCCCCTTCGGGCGCGCGGGGCTACTTCACGTCGCCCATGAGTTCCTTGACGCGCTTGCGGTACATGAAGATCGCCACACCGGCGAGGACCGCGAGCGCGGCCTCCGCGGCCACCACGCCCGACTTGTCGAGGTCGACGCCGTAGGTCGAGAGCAGACCGGTGACGGCGTCGCCGGCGGTGACCGCCAGGAACCAGACACCCATCATCTGCGAGGCGTACTTCGCCGGGGCCATCTTCGTGGTCACCGAAAGGCCCACCGGGGACAGCATCAGCTCACCGGCCGTCTGGCAGAAGTAGATCAGCACGATCCACCACGGCGAGACCTTGCCGCCGTCGGCAGCCGCCAGCGGCAGCAGGAAGACGAAGAACGAGATGCCGATGAGGACCAGACCGCCCGCGAACTTGACGATCGTGCTGGGCTCCTTGCGGCTGCGGGCCAGCGCCAGCCACACCGTGGCGAACACCGGCGCCAGCGCCATCACCAGCACGGGGTTGACCGACTGGAACCACGAGATCGGGAACTCCCAGCCGAGGACGTGGTTGTCGACGTTCTCGTCAGCGAAGAGCGACAGGGTCGAGCCGCCCTGGTCGTAGATCATCCAGAACACGGCCGCGGCGACGAAGAACCAGATGTAGCCGGAGACCCGGGACTGCTCCACGCCCGTCAGCTCCTTGTCGCGCTTGATGCGGACGAGGACACCGACCGGGACGATCAGACCGGTGATCAGCAGCGGCACCGTCACCCAGGTCAGGGTGTAGTGGCCGGTGCCGACGACGACGGCGTAGAAGACCACCGCGATCAGGAGCCAGATCATGGACTTGTGGAGCGTGGCGTTGCGCTCGTCCCTGCTCAGCGGCTTGGGAACGGTGCTGGAGCGGTCCGACAGGTGGCGGCTGCCGATCAGGAACTGGGCGAGGCCCAGCGCCATGCCGAGCGCGGCCAGCGCGAAGCCGAGGTGCCAGTTCACGTTCTGGCCGACGGTGCCGATGATCAGCGGAGCGGCGAAGGCACCCAGGTTGATGCCCATGTAGAAGACCGTGAAGCCGCCGTCGCGGCGCGGGTCGTTCGGGCCGTCGTAGAGGTGGCCGACCATCGTGGAGATGTTGGACTTCAGCAGGCCGGAGCCGATGGCCACCAGCAGCAGGCCGAAGTAGAAGGTGCCCGAGGTGGGCAGCGCCAGGATCAGGTGACCGGCCATGATGACCGCGCCCGCGATCGCGACCGTCCTGCGAGGACCCCAGACCCGGTCGCCGAACCAGCCACCCGGCAGGGCGAGCAGGTACACCGTCGAGACGTAGACGGAGTAGATGGCGATCGCCGTACCCGCGTCGAGGCCGAGCCCGCCCGGGGCGACCAGGTAGAGGGGAAGCAGTGCCCTCATGCCGTAGTAGGAGAACCGCTCCCACATCTCGGTCATGAAGAGAGTGGCCAGTCCGCGGGGGTGGCCGAAGAAGGTCTTCTCGGAGCCGGGGGTGCCCGGGGCCGAGTCCTTCGTCAGGCTGGACGCCATGGTCGATCCTTGCTGGTCGGGACGCGCTCATAGAGCGGAGCGCGCCCGGTGGGGGGTACGGCCGGCACCGGCGGATCGGTCGTCCACCCCACGCCCAGGGGGAGTTCGCCCCGCAACACGGAGCGGTGGACGGCGCCCACCGGGATCCATGCCGCACGTGCCTCGATGCACGCGCGGCCCGGCCACAGGTCATTCCTTTCGCGGCCGGTGGAAAGCCGGCCCGCACACAAAAGTGACCTTTGGCGACAGACGTCCGCCAAAGGTCCTCGCGGTGCTACAGGCGTTCAATCACCATACGACAGGACACTGCCTGAATTGGAAGGACTTGAGACGGGTATCACAGGTGTCGCGGGAACCGCGCTCGCCCTTTCCAAGGCCTCCGAACGGCCGCACGCCACAGATCCAGGTTCGTACCGAAGCACGGCCGGGTAAGAATCCCGGCCTCGTCATCGCACCCGTTCCCAGGGCCCCGGCGGACTACCATCAGCTCATGACCCGTGTACTGCTCGCCGAGGACGACGCGTCCATCTCGGAGCCGCTGGCGCGCGCACTGCGCCGGGAGGGTTACGAGGTCGAGGTGCGTGAGGACGGACCGACCGCGCTCGACGCGGGCATCCAGGGCGGCGTCGACCTGGTCGTGCTGGACCTCGGGCTGCCCGGCATGGACGGCCTGGAGGTGGCGCGCAGGCTGCGCGCCGAGGGCCACACCGTGCCCATCCTGATCCTCACGGCGCGCGCCGACGAGGTGGACACCGTCGTCGGACTCGACGCCGGCGCCGACGACTACGTCACCAAGCCCTTTCGCCTCGCCGAGCTGCTCGCCCGGGTCCGGGCCCTGCTGCGGCGCGGTGCCGCCGAGCCCCAGCAGCCGCCCGCCACGCACGGGGTGCGGATCGACGTCGAGTCGCACCGCGCCTGGATGGGCGAGGAGGAGCTCCAGCTCACCGCCAAGGAGTTCGACCTGCTGCGGGTCCTGGTGCGGGACGCCGGCCGGGTGGTCACCCGCGACCAGCTGATGCGCGAGGTCTGGGACACCACCTGGTGGTCCTCGACCAAGACGCTCGACATGCACATCTCCTGGCTGCGCAAGAAGCTGGGCGACGACGCGGCCAACCCCCGCTACATCGCGACCGTGCGCGGCGTGGGTTTCCGCTTCGAGAAGAGCTAGCCCCGCGCCGGCCCCCAGGGGTAAGCAGCGGGTAATACACGGGTAAGAGGGACATGCGCCGCCGACTGATCCAGTCCACGCTCGCCGTGGTGCTCGTCGTGATCGCCGTCTTCGGCGTCTCCCTCTTCGTCGTGGAGACCCGCACGATCAGCACCAGCGCCCAGGAGCGGGTCGAGTCCGAGGCGGTCCGGCTGACCGGCATCGTCGACAGCCGGATTCTCGGCCATGAGCAGATCACCTCCCAGATCCTCGTCGACCAGGTCGGCGACGAGCGCTACGCCGTGGTCCACATCCCCGGCCAGCGGCCGATCGAGATCGGCCAGAAGCCGTCCGGCGACGTCATCGAGTCGACCCGGCAGGGCGAGGAGGGCGAGACGGTCACCGTCCAGGAGCCGCGCTCCGCGGTGACCCGGGAGGTCGGCAACACCCTGCTGATGATCGGCGCGGTGGCCCTGCTGGCCGTCATCGCCGCGGTGCTGCTCGCCTGGCGGCAGGCCAACCGCCTCGCCTCCCCGCTCACCGACCTCGCGGAGACCGCCGAGCGCCTCGGCTCCGGCGACCCCCGGCCCCGCCGCAAGCGGTACGGCGTGCCCGAGCTGGACCGCGTCGCCGACGTCCTGGACGCCTCCGCCGAACGCATCGCCCGGATGCTGACCGCCGAGCGCCGTCTCGCCGCGGATGCCTCCCACCAGCTGCGCACCCCGCTCACCGCGCTGTCGATGCGGCTGGAGGAGATCACCCTCACCGACGACCCGACGACCGTGAAGGAGGAGGCGACCATCGCGCTCACGCAGGTGGAACGCCTCACGGACGTCGTGGAGCGGCTGCTCACCAACAGCCGCGACCCGCGCACCGGCTCCGCGGTCACCTTCGACCTCGACGAGGTCATCCAGCAGCAGCTCGCCGAGTGGCGTCCGGCCTACCGAGGCGTGGGCCGCGCGATCGTCAGCTCCGGCAAGCGGCATCTGGAGGCGGTGGGCACGCCCGGGGCGGTCGCGCAGGTGCTGGCGGCGCTGATCGAGAACTCCCTGATGCACGGGGGCGGCACGGTCGCCCTGCGCACCCGCGTCACCGGCAACCAGGCGGTCATCGAGGTCACCGACGAGGGCACGGGCGTCCCGGCCGATCTAGGCGCCCGCATCTTCGAGCGCGCGATCAGCGGCCGCAACTCCACCGGCATCGGCCTGGCCGTCGCCCGCGACCTGGCGGAGGCCGACGGCGGACGCCTGGAGATGCTCCAGGCGCAGCCCCCGGTCTTCGGGCTGTTCCTGTCGCGCACACCGCTGGGGAAGGCGTCGGACGAGGAGCGGACGGTCCGCTGAGGCGGACGCCGACGGGGCCGCGACCCTGGGCTCACACCCGGGGGCTCACACCCGGGCCCGCTGCGCCCGCCGTGCGGGCTCGGAGGTCTCCAGGAACGATTCCGCGCCGGCCACCGCCTCCCGGGCGGGCAGCGCCCGGAACACCCAGGAGCGGTAGGACCAGAACCGGAAGAGCGTCGCGACGCCGATGCCGAGGAACTTGAAGATGTTGCTCTGGAGCCTGCTGTCCCAGCCGAACCCGTACGTCGCGGCGTACAGCACCCCGTTCTCGATCACCAGGCCGACCGCGCTGAACAGCAGGAACAGGGTCAGTTCCCGCGTACGGCCGCTCTTGTCGCGGTCGCGGTAGGCGAAGTAGCGGAAGCCCACGTAGTTGAAGGCGATCGCCACCACCGTCGCGATCACGCTGGCGCGCACCACCGGGAGCTCGGTCACATGCCGTACCAGGTTGAACACGAGGAGGTTGACGAGCAGACCCGCGCCGCCCACCGCCCCGAACCTCGCGACCTCCCGTACCAGTCTGCGCAGCCCTGCGGAACCACGTCCCATGGTCGTACAGGCCCCCAGTCGGTCGGTCTCGGCAACTCCGCCATGCTAACCACCGGCCTCCCGTGATCGCCTGTGTATGTCCTCACGCCCGCCGAAGAACACACCCGCCGACGAGGCGGAAACCGGCCGACCTGGCCCGGCCGATATCCTGGGGGTGTGACGTTCCCGGTAGTCGGCATGATCGGCGGGGGCCAGCTCGCGCGTATGACGCACGAAGCAGGCATCCCGTCGGGCATCAGGTTCAAGCTCCTCAGTGACACCCCTCAGGATTCCGCGGCCCAGGTGGTGAGCGATGTCGTGATCGGCGACTATCGCGATCTCGACACGCTGCGCGCCTTCGCACGCGGGTGCGACGTGATCACGTTCGATCACGAGCATGTACCCACCGAGCACCTACGGGCCCTGGAGGCGGACGGCATCCCCGTGCGCCCCGGCCCCGAGGCGCTCCAGCACGCCCAGGACAAGGGCGTGATGCGGGCGAAGCTCGTGGCGATCGGTGTGCCGTGTCCGCGCCACCGCCTCGTGAGCGACCCGCAGGACGTGGCCGCGTTCGCGGCCGAGGGCGAGGGGTTCCCCGTCGTCCTCAAGACCGTCCGCGGCGGCTACGACGGCAAGGGGGTGTGGGTGGTGGGCTCCGTCGAGGAGGCCGCCGAGCCGTTCCGCGCCGGCGTCCCCGTCCTCGCCGAGGAGAAGGTCGACTTCGTACGGGAACTCGCGGCGAACGTCGTCCGCTCCCCGCACGGCCAGGCCGTCGCCTACCCGGTGGTCGAGTCCCAGCAGGTCGGCGGCGTCTGCGACACGGTGATCGCGCCCGCCCCCGGCCTCGACGAGGCGCTCGCCCTGCGCGCCGAGGAGATGGCGCTGACCATCGCCAAGGAACTCGGCGTCGTCGGCCATCTCGCGGTCGAGCTGTTCCAGACCCGCGACGGGCGGATCCTCGTCAACGAGCTGGCGATGCGCCCGCACAACTCCGGCCACTGGTCGATGGACGGCGCCATCACCTCCCAGTTCGCCAACCATCTGCGGGCCGTCCTCGACCTCCCGCTGGGTGACCCGCGTCCGCGGGCGAAGTGGACCGTCATGGTCAACGTCCTCGGTGGCGACTACCCCGACATGTACTCCGCGTACCTGCACTGCATGGCCCGCGACCCCAAGCTGAAGATCCACATGTACGGCAAGGACGTGAAGCCCGGCCGCAAGGTCGGTCATGTCAACACCTACGGCGACGACCTCGACGACGTGCTGGAGCGCGCCCGTCACGCAGCCGGCTACCTGAGAGGCACGATCACCGAATGAGCCCTGTTGTTGGCATCGTCATGGGGTCGGACTCCGACTGGCCCGTCATGGAGGCCGCCGCCAAGGCGCTCGACGAGTTCGAGATCGCCTACGAGGTCGACGTCGTCTCCGCGCACCGGATGCCGCGCGAGATGGTCACTTACGGCGAGCAGGCCGCCGAACGGGGACTCAAGGTGATCATCGCCGGCGCGGGCGGCGCCGCCCATCTGCCCGGCATGCTCGCGTCCGTGACCCCGCTGCCGGTGATCGGTGTCCCCGTGCCGCTGAAGTACCTGGACGGCATGGACAGCCTCCTGTCCATCGTGCAGATGCCGGCCGGCGTGCCGGTCGCCACGGTCTCCGTCGCGGGTGCCCGCAACGCCGGACTGCTCGCGGCCCGCATCCTCGCCACCCACGACGAGGACCTCCTCGGCCGGATGCGGGACTTCCAGCAGGAGCTGAACGACCAGGCCACCGAGAAGGGCAAGCGGCTGCGCGCCAAGGTCGACGGCGCGAGCGGCGGCTTCGGCTTCGGCAAGTGACGGCGAGGGCCGGATGGGCAGTCGACGGCGAGGGCCGGTCCGGCAGTCGACGATGAAGGCCGGTCCGGCAGTCGACGGCGAGGGCCGGTCCGGCAAGTGACGGCGAGGGCCGGTCCGGCGGCTGACGGCGGCAGCGCGTCCTGGCACCTCACGCAAGAAACGTTTCGGCAACTGATGGCGACAGACAGGGGGCGGACATGACCGCACTGGACGAGGCAAGGGAACTGCTGCGCGAGTTCCCCGTGGCCGACGGGCACAACGACCTGCCCTGGGCGCTGCGTGAACAGGTCCGCTACGACCTCGACGCCCGGGACATCTCCACTCCCCAGGGCGCTCACCTCCACACCGACCTGCCGCGGCTGCGCGAGGGCGGGGTCGGGGCGCAGTTCTGGTCGGTGTACGTCCGCTCGGACCTGCCCGGCGCGGTGCCCGCGACGCTGGAGCAGATCGACTGCGTACGGCAGTTGCTCGTCCGCTACCCGAAGGTGCTCGCACCCGCGCTGACGGCCGGTGACATGGAGGCGGCGCGCGCGGAGGGCCGTATCGCCTCCCTCATGGGGGCCGAGGGCGGCCACTCCATCGACAACTCCCTCGCGACACTGCGGGCGTTGTACGCGCTCGGCGTGCGCTATCTGACCCTCACCCACAACGACAACGTGGCCTGGGCGGACTCCGCGACCGACGAGCCCGGGGTCGGCGGCCTGTCGGCCTTCGGCCGCGAGGTGGTCCGCGAGATGAACCGCGAGGGCATGCTCGTGGACCTCTCGCACGTGGCGCCGACGACCATGCGGGACGCGCTGGACACCACCGCCGCCCCCGTGATCTTCTCGCACTCCTCCGCCCGCGCAGTCTGCGACCACCCGCGCAACATCCCCGACGACATCCTGGAGCGCCTGCCCGCCAACGGCGGCGTCGCCATGGTGACCTTCGTGCCGAAATTCGTGCTCCAGGCGGCCGTCGACTGGACCGCCGAGGCGGACGCGAACATGCGCGCGCACGGCTTCCACCACCTCGACACCACCGCCGAGGCGATGCGGGTCCACCGTGACTTCGAGGAGCGCAACCCCCGCCCGGTCGCGACCGTGGCGACCGTCGCCGACCACCTCGACCACATGCGCGAGGTGGCCGGAGTCGACCACCTGGGCATCGGCGGCGACTACGACGGCACCGCCTTCACCCCCGAGGGCCTGGAGGACGTCTCCGGCTACCCGCACCTCGTCGCGGAACTCCTGGACCGCGGCTGGTCCAGGACCGACCTGGCCAAGCTGACCTGGCAGAACGCGGTACGGGTCCTCGGCGCGGCCGAGGACGTGGCCCGGGACCTGAAGTCCACCCGCGGCCCGTCCAACGCGACGATCGAATCGCTGGACGGCTGACCGCGACGGCGGGCCGGGCCGGGGAGCGGCCCGGGGCCGACGCCCCGGCCCGGCCCGGCCCGCCGGAACCCGGCCCGCCGGAACCCGGCCCGCCGGAACCCGGCCCGCCGGAACCCGCCCCGCCGGAGGCCGCCCGGCGCCCCTCGCCCCGGCTCCCCCGAACGCCGCGCCCACCAGGAGCCCTCCGGTGGCCCGTGCGACGGTGGCCGTACAGCGATCGCCCGCGCACGTACGGAGCCAGCCATGGCCGAACTCCAGAACGACCTGGACACCACCGCGGAGGCCGGCGAGTTCGACGCCCTGACCCTGGACCCCCCGTTCCCGCCGGCTCCCCACCCCGGCACGGACGAGCGGGACCCCGACCTGCTGGGCCGGGCGCACGCCCTGCTCGCCGCCCACCCGGTCGCCGACGGCTACAGCGGGCTGCCATGGGCGCTGCGCCATCTGCCCTGGTACGACCTGGAACTGGGCGAGTCCGCCGTCGACACCGACGTCCCCCGGATGCGGCAGGGCCATGTCGGCGCCCTGCTCTGCTCGCTGCATCTGCCCGACGGCCTGGCCGCCGACCGGGCCGTCGCCGCCACCCTGGAACAACTGGACCTGGTCCGCACGGTGATCGGCAACCACCCCGAGGGACTGCGCCTGGCCCGCACCGCCGGGCAGGTCATCGACGCCCGCAACTGCGGCCGCACCGCCGTGCTGCTGGGCCCGGCCACCGCCGCCGCGCTGGACGACTCCGTGAGTCTGCTGCGCGTCCTGCACGCCCTCGGCCTGCGCGTCGTCACCCTCACCGGCACCACCTGGGCGAGCGAGGCGGGGCTGACCCGCTTCGGCGAGGAGGTCGTACGCGAGATGAACCGCCTCGGTGTGCTCGCCGACCTCTCCGGCGCCTCCGAGCGGACCGTCGAACGCGTCCTCGCCGCCTCCAAGTCGCCCGTCCTGTGCACCCGCTCGGGCGCCCGCGCCCTGCGCCCCCACCCCGCCAACCTCCCCGACGAACTGCTCACCGCGCTGGGCAGGGCGAAGGGCCTGTGCCTGGTCCCGCTGACGGCGGAGCAGACCGGGCCGACCGTACGGGACGTCGCCGACCACCTCGACCACGTCCGCACGGTCGCCGGGCCCGGCAGCGTGGGCCTGTCCGGCACCTACGACGCCGGATGCGCCCATCCGCAGGAACTGACCGACGCCTCCTGCTACCCGCATCTCGTCGCCGAGCTTCTGCGACGCGGCTGGCCGGAGACCGATCTGGCCCTGCTGACCTGGGGGAACCTCCAGCGCGTCCTGCGCACGGCCGAATCCGCCGCCCGCGCGGCACAGGAGCGGCGCGCGCCGTCGACCGCGCGGATCGCGGAACTGGACGCCTGACCGGGGAATGACCTGACCGGGGAAAGACCCGAGTGGGAGAGAAGGGACCGCCGATGTCAGGGGTGCTCGTCGTGGCGGGGCCGCCGGTCTCAGGTGTGCTCGATCCGGCAGAGGCAGAACGGGTGCCCCGCCGGGTCGGCGTAGACGCGGAAGTCCCTGGTCCCGTAGTCCTCCGCGTCCAGTACCCGCGCGCCCAGCTCCAGCACCCGCTTCTCGGCCGCGTCCACCTCTTCCCAGGTCGACCCGGCGTCGAGATCGAGGTGGAACTGCTGCGGAGTGCGGTCCGCGCGCGGCCACTCCGGCGGTGTGTAGCCGTCCACCCGCTGGAAGGCCAGCCCCGGGCCACCCGGGACCCGCAGGACGACCCACTCGTCGTCCTGCTGCCGCGGGGTACCGCCCAGGAGCCCCGCGTAGAAGCGGGCGAGCGCGAGAGGTTCGGGACAGTCGAGGACGACGAAGCGGAAACGGATCCCGGGTGTCATGGAGCTGCCTTTCGGATCAGCAGGCGCAGAGGCAGAACGGGTGCCCCGCCGGATCCGCGTACACACGCCACGTGCGTGAAGGGTCCTCGGCGTCCAGCACCCGGGCGCCCAGCGCCAGCACGCCCGCCTCGGCCGCGTCCAGGTCCTCGACCGTGAGGTCCAGATGGAACTGCTGGGAGTCCTCGGCGGACGGCCACTTCGGGGGCGTGAAGCCGGGCGACGCCTGGAAGGCCAGGAGCTGCCCGCCGGGGACCTTCAGGTCCGTCCACTCCTCGTCGCCCTCGACGGTGCCGCCGAGCAGTTCGGCGTAGAAACCGGCCAGCGCGCGGGGGTCGGGACAGTCCAGGACGACGGCGCCGAGCTGTGCGAGAGCCATGACCACTCCTCAGGTGATTGCCCACGGAAGGGGTTACCCGCAGACGGACTCAACCGGTAACGGTTACCTCATGCTCCCGCAAAGGCGGTAACGTCGCAACCATGACCGCGAGATTGCCCGCGCCCGGCGGCCTCGCCCTGGTGGAGGCCCTGGTCAACACCGTCGACCTGGAATCGGGCCGCGACGCCCTCGACATGGCCGACGGCCGGGCCCCCTTCGGGATCGGCGAACGGGACCTGCACGACGCACGCGAACTGCGCGAGTCGCTGCGCGCCGCCTGCCTCGCGCACGCCGGGCACCCGCCGCACCGCACGGTGACACCCCTGGGCGAACTGCTGGCGCGGGCACCGCTGTACGTCGCGGTCGACGAGCGGGACGGCTCGGCGCGCCTCGTGCCGGCCGAAGGGGAAACACTGCTGGCGCGGGTGGCGGCGGCGGTGGCACAGGCGCTGACCGAGGGCACCTGGCAACGGCTCAAGGGCTGTGAGCTGCCCGACTGCCACTGGGCGTACTACGACCGCAGCCCGGCCGGCCGGGGCCGCTGGTGCTCCATGTCGGTGTGCGGGGCGCGCGCGAAGATGCGCCGGTACCGGGCGAAGGGCGCCTGAGGGACGGGCCCGTGGTGCAGAATGCGTGAGGACGCCGGTTCGGCCGACTGAGCCTCGGCCGAACCGGCGTCGCCGTCGGGCCGGTGCCGTAGTGAGGGCCGCCGTCGCCGTCGGGCCGCCGTCGTCGGCCGACCATCGCCGTCGTCGTCGGTCGGTATCGCCGTCGGGGGCGTCGCCGTCCGGACCCGGCTCCCGCGCCGCGCTCAGGCCGTCGGCCGGCCCATCGCGCGGTACGTCCAGCCCGCCCGCCGCCACAGCTCCGGGTCGAGGGCGTTGCGGCCGTCCAGGATGACGCGGGACTTCACGGCCTCGCCCAGCACCGCCGGGTCCAGCTCGCGGAACTCACGCCACTCCGTCAGGTGCAGCACCACGTCCGCGCCCTCCACCGCCGCCCGCGCCGAGTCGGCGTACCCCAGCGTCGGGAAGAGCCGCCGGGCGTTGGCCATGCCCTTCGGGTCGTACACCGTCACCTGGCCGCCCTGGAGGTGGATCTGCCCGGCGACGTTCAGCGCGGGCGAGTCGCGGACGTCGTCGGAGTCGGGCTTGAACGCGGCGCCGAGCACGGCCACCCGCCTGCCCAGGAAGGAGCCCCCGCCGAGCGCCTCCCGCGCCATCTCCACCATCTGCCCGCGCCGGCGCATGTTGATGGAGTCGATCTCGCGCAGGAAGGTCAGCGCCTGGTCGGCACCCAGCTCACCGGCGCGCGCCATGAACGCCCGGATGTCCTTCGGCAGACAGCCGCCGCCGAAGCCGATCCCGGCCCGCAGGAACTTGCTCCCGATGCGGTCGTCGTAGCCGATGGCCTCGGCCAGCTTCAGCACGTCGCCGTCCGCGGCCTCGCACACCTCCGCCATCGCGTTGATGAAGGAGATCTTGGTGGCGAGGAAGGAGTTCGCGGAGGTCTTCACCAGCTCGGCGGTCGGGAAGTCGGTCACCACGAACGGCGAGCCCTGGGCGACCGGCGTCGTGTACACCTCGCGCAGCAGCTTCTCGGCCCGGTCGCTGCGCACGCCGACCACGATCCGGTCCGGGCGCAGGGTGTCCTCGACGGCGAAGCCCTCGCGCAGGAACTCCGGGTTCCAGGCCAGCTCGGCGTCCGCGCCGGCGGGCGCGTGCTCGGCGAGGTGGGCGGCGAGGCGGTCGGCCGAGCCGACGGGCACGGTCGACTTGCCGACGACCAGCGCGGGACCGGTCAGATGCGGCGCGAGGGAGGCGAAGGCGGAGTCGACGTAACTCATGTCGCAGGCGTACTCGCCGTGCTTCTGCGGGGTGTTCACGCAGACGAAGTGGACGTCGCCGAACGCCGCCACCTCGGCGTAGTCCGTGGTGAACCGCAGCCGCCCGCTGGAGCCCTCGATCCCGGCGACGTGCTTGCGCAGCAGCTCCTCGAGGCCGGGCTCGTACATCGGGACCTCGCCCCGGCGGAGCATCTCGATCTTCTCGGGGACCACGTCGAGCCCCAGTACCTCGAACCCGAGCTCGGCCATCGCCGCGGCGTGGGTGGCGCCGAGGTAACCGGTACCGATCACGGTGATCTTGAGGGCCATGGGGGACTCCACTGGGTAGCGTCGGTAGTGCGGGGCCGAGCATAGCTGTCGGTGTCGACAGGCAGTTTTCCCGCTGTCGTCAAGCTCACGTACCCCTGTGCGCGGGCGAACCTCTAAAATTTCGGTTACTTAACGGTAGTTAGCGCCAGCAGCACCACAGCGTCTTCCTTGGAGCGTGAGAGACCTTGGCCGGATCGGCTGACTTCGACCTGTACCGCCCGTCCGAGGAGCATGAGATGCTCCGCGACACCGTTCGCGCGCTGGCCGAGGCGAAGATCGCGCCCCACGCCGCCGCGGTGGACGAGGAGGCCCGCTTCCCGCAGGAGGCGCTCGACGCGCTCGTGGCGAGCGACCTGCACGCGGTCCACGTACCCGAGTCGTACGGCGGCGCGGGCGCGGACGCGCTCGCCACGGTGATCGTCATCGAGGAGGTGGCGCGGGTCTGCGCCTCGTCCTCCCTCATCCCCGCCGTGAACAAGCTGGGCTCCCTGCCGGTGATCCTCTCCGGCTCCGAGGCGCTGAAGAAGAAGTACATGACGACGCTCGCCCAGGGCGACGGCATGTTCTCGTACTGCCTCTCCGAGCCCGACGCGGGCTCCGACGCGGCCGGTATGAAGACCCGCGCGGTCCGCGACGGCGACCACTACGTGCTGAACGGCGTGAAGCGCTGGATCACCAACGCCGGCGTCTCCGAGTACTACACGGTGATGGCCGTGACCGACCCCGAGAAGCGCTCCAAGGGCATCTCGGCCTTCGTCGTCGAGAAGTCGGACGAGGGCGTCTCCTTCGGCGCCCCCGAGAAGAAGCTCGGCATCAAGGGCTCCCCGACCCGCGAGGTCTACCTCGACAACGTGCGCATCCCCGCCGACCGCATGATCGGCGACGAGGGCACGGGCTTCGCCACCGCCATGCAGACCCTGGACCACACCCGCATCACCATCGCCGCGCAGGCCCTCGGCATCGCCCAGGGCGCCCTCGACTACGCCAAGGGCTATGTCAAGGAGCGCAAGCAGTTCGGCAAGCCGATCGCCGACTTCCAGGGCATCCAGTTCATGCTCGCCGACATGGCCATGAAGATCTCGGCCGCCCGCGCCCTGACCTACCAGGCCGCCGCCGCCTCCCAGCGCGGCGACGCCGACCTCACCTACCTGGGCGCCGCCGCCAAGTGCTTCGCCTCCGACGTGGCCATGGAGGTCACCACGGACGCCGTCCAGCTCCTCGGCGGCTACGGCTACACCCGTGACTACCCGGTGGAGCGCATGATGCGCGACGCCAAGATCACGCAAATTTATGAAGGCACGAATCAAGTCCAGCGGATCGTGATGGCGAGGAACTTGCCGTAGCAATGTTTTTGCAGGTCAGGAGCTGTTTCGAAGGTCCGGAGGGGCACTCTCGGCTTTCTGCCCGTTGCGGCCCGATCAGGGCTGTTCCTGGGCGTCACGCTGGGGGAATCCTGGGCAGATGCCGAGGTGAAAACGCTCACTGACCTGCACAAACAACACAGCCCCCGGCGCGACGCCGGGGGCTGTTGTCGTACGCGGATCAGGCGACTTCAGATGCCTCCATCGGGTCGTCGGCGCCGGGCGTCAGCATCGTTGCGATGGCGGCCCTGCCGCGCTGCTCGGCCCCTTCGAAGATGTAGTGGTAGTGCTCCCTCAGTACGTCCGTACTGCTGTGGCCCATCCAGTCGGCCACGTCGTTCTCGGGGACTCCGGCGTACAGCAGTCGCGACCCGTAGTAGTGCCGGAGTGAGTGCGCCTTGCAGTACCTCACCTGTCCCTTGCCCAGAGCTTCCATCCAGATCTTCGGGTAGAAGTACGACGCGTAGAGGTAACCGGTCCGAGTCACGTTGGGGAAGAGAAGCCGCTCCGGCCCCCATACGCGGTGGTTCCTGATGTGCCGCCGAAGCTCGAAGGCGACGTTCGGCGGGAGGGGGACGGAACGCCCTGGCTCGCCTTCGTCACGAGCCTTGATGTGCCGCCGTTGGATCGCGCTGTTCTTCCCCGACGCGGTGTCTCCGTCCTCCGCGATCTGGAAGTCGACGCGAAGCGTCTCGGTCTTGAAGTCGATCTGATCGCGGGACACCGCCATGGCCTCACCCAGCCGCAGGCCGCACCCGGCCATGAGCCACAGCATCGCGCGGTATCGCGGAGGAGCGGCATCCAGCATGGCCAGAACTTCCCGCGTCGTGAGCCGCCTTGCGGTGCTCTTCTGCTCCCGGATCTCCTTGGCGCGGCTTCCCGCGCCCTTGACCTTCTTGCACGGGTTCCGGCCAATGATCTCGTTGACGACAGCCCAGTCCATCATCCCGGAGAAGAACGAGAACCGCTGACGCCGTGTGCGGGCGGACAGCTTCCGGTCCTGCTCCATCCACAGGAGCCACTGCTCAACATCAGCGACCTTCAGGGACACGATGGAGCGGGCTTTGAAGAACGGCTCAATGGTCGTGTTGAGGATCGACCGGTACTGCTTCTTGGTGCTGTTCTCCAGCTTCCTTCGATTCGTCCACTGCTCCCACACAGCCGTCACGGGCTGCTTGCCCAAGCGGTCGTCGAGATAGGTCCCGGCGTCGAGTTCCTGCGCCTTGCGCTTGCGTTGATCGTCAGCCCGCTTCTTGGTCTCGAAGGTCTTCTGGCGTTGTTTGCCGTCCGGGTCGTACCAGTACGTCGTCCACTTCTTCGGGTCGTCCTTCGAGCGTGCGACCCATGCCCTTGACACTGGAGCGGCCCCCTTCTGGTGCTGCCGACGTACGGGCCCGCCCCGTCGTCCCGCCGGTGACTCCCCGGTGCTACAAAGTTTGCACATTGACCACCCTGGGTTGTCAACACAGGGTGGAACCCCCTGGGTGTGCTAATTTGAGCGATGTGGCAGCGGATGACGGCGGGTTCGAGATCACTCAGCAGCAAGGCGCGTGGATGGTCCGCATGTGGTGGCCCGTAGGGCCGATCAACGGGGGACCGCAGCGGATCACCATCGAGCCGGCCGGAGATGCCCCTGCTCGTGAAGTGGCACGGGGCATCTCGACCACTGTCCTGCGCAGGCTTGATGTAGCCGCAGCCCTGGAACTGGCCAAGCAGGCTCCCGAAGCCCAGCGAACGTTGGAGGAGGCGGCAGGGAAGCTGAATGAGATGGGGGAGGCGGCGGGGCTCGCCCTGGAGGGCGAAGGCGTCTCGGAGCGGTACTTGATCTTGCTGGTAGCCACGTACACCGCCATGGCGGATTTTGGGGCTCCCGCGCCCATTCCATGGCTGGCCCGGCTCATCGGCCGCCGACCTGAGACGGTGAAGGATCACCTGAAGCGAGCCAGAAGGGACGGCTTCCTGACCACGGTTGCCGGTAAGGCAGGTGGAGAGTTGACGGACAAGGTCAAGGCAGCACTTGGGGAAATGGCCGAAGCGGGTAGCCAAGACGCCCGAAGTGCATGGGGCTCGTCACGCGATCATGATGCTGTCATGGACTCGGCGCAGCCCGAGTCCATGCTCCAGATGTAAGAGCCGGCTTGCACCGGACACTGTCAGAGGCGTCGGGCACACTGCGCCGTATGAACCTGGTGACCGCTCACGACTACGCCTGGATCCGCACCTCGCCGCTTTTCGGCCACGCGATGGCGAGCGGATACACCCTGACGCTGATTCGGGGTCGGAGCCCGCGCGAGGTGCTGCGCGAGATGGATGCGGAATCGCGCGGCACTGGACAGGGAGTGGTCGCGCTGTTCGAGGCGGACGACGCCCACCGTGCCGAGGCGGAGTACGACTACTGGGACGAGTCCTACGTGGCGGGCGCCTTCACTGCTTCGGGCGAGAACGGCGATTGGACACTCGTCCTCGGCTTCGATGGTGGCCGGCGGATCGAGGGCGGGTGCGTGGAGACGCTGTCGAAGGGCGGCCGGGTCGTGTCGCACTCGAGCAACGGTGGCAAGCCCATCCACCTCTTCCACTGGTTCGAGGACGGTGAGCTCCGTACGACGTTCGAGAGCCCCTGGGCGCGCGACGGCAACAGCCCCGATGAACTGGTCCCCTTGTTGCGGGAAGTCGGCTTCCCTCTGACTCCCGAGGGAGAACATGACGAGAGCGCCCCGGACGTGGACGGGAAGGTGGCGGTCCTCGCTCTGGCCGAGAGGCTGACTGGCATACGCGTCACCGAATCCCTCCTCCAGGACGCTGTGTACGAACTGGGGCTCGTCCCCGAACAGCCTGCCGAGGAGTGGACCGGCCTGGCCATCGACGTCATCGATGCCCAGGGGGAGCGTCTGCGCAAGGGATGGACCTACGAGGAGATCGCCGCGGCTTCGGGCCGCGCACGGGAAGAGGCTGAACGCGCCGGTCGTCATCACTTGCAACGAGGTGCTGGCAATGGATCCTTCGGAGCACTGGACAGCTGAGTAGCGAACGGGCGCGTGAGGGTGCCTTCTCCTGCGTATGCGTGATCATGGTTGGCGGAAAGGGAAACCGCGGACCCCGCGCCAGGCCCGCGCGACTGACGGAGGTGCCTTCAGCGCGTCTCCTGGCTGCGCGGACTGTTGGCGATCATGGGCGCATGCTGGGGGCACCCTCTCTGGGAGGGGCTTCGTACGTAGGCGCGCAAATTTACGAGGGCACGAATCAAGTCCAGCGGATCGTCATGGCGAGGAACTTGCCGTAGCGCCCCTGTCCGTCACGGCGCCAGCCGTTCGGAGTATCGACTCACAAGCCCCCGGAGCGAATCCGGGGGCTTTTGTCGCTTTGCGGGACCTTCGTTGCGTTTCGGTGGCATCGCATTCGTGGTGAATTGTGCGCGTCCGCCCGATGGCGCGCGGTGGCGGGGAGGCGTACGACGGAAGGGCACGGGGTCCGGCCACGGACCCCTTCCGCCCTCACTCACCCCAGGAGGAGCCATGACCCAGCCCGGAACCATGACCGCGATGAGCAAGGCGATGCAGGACTGCGTCGACGCGTGCATGTCCTGCCACTCGGTGTGCGAGGAGACCATGAGCTCCTGCATGCAGAAGGGCGGTCAGGCGCAGATGCAGATCATGCGGGCCCTGATCGACTGCTCCGAGATGACCCGTATGTGCGCGGACATGATGATGCGCCGCTCGCCGCTGTCGGCCGAGATGTGCGCGATGTGCGCCAAGGCCTGTGACATGTGCGCCGAGGCGTGTATGTCCATGCCCGACGACCCGCAGATGACGCGCTGCGCCGAGGCGTGTCGCCGCTGCGCCGACATGTGCCGCGCGATGGCCTAGGCACCGGCCGAAGGGCCCCGGCGCCGCTCAGAGCAGCGGCGCCAGGGCCCGTTCCAGGTCGGCCGGTTCCCGGAAGTGGACGGGCGTCATACCGAGCGCGACAGCCGCCTCGACGTTCTCCGGGCCGTCGTCCACGAAGAGGCACCGGTGAAGAGGTACGCCCGCCAGATCGGCGGCGATGCGGTAGATCCGCGGGTCCGGCTTGACCAGCCCGACCCGCGCGCTGCTGACGACGTGGTCGGCGAGATCGGTCAGGCCGAGCGTCTCCAGGTCCGCCTCCAGGGTCACCGTGGCGTTGGTGACCAGGACCAGCGGCATCAGGGTCCGGACCCGGCGCAGCAGCGAGACCACCGTCGCGTCGGCGTGGAAGGGCGCGTCGGCGAGCGCGCGGGCGAGGTCGTACGCCACCTCCTCCGGCGCGAGCCCGGCGAAGCCGGCGACGATCCCCTCGACCCACTCGCGCATGTCGATCCGGCCCAGCATCAGCGGCAGGTCGGTCTCCGGGGCGAAGGCCACCTTCATGGTGATGCCCTCGGCCAGCCCGGCGGCGCGCTCCAGGGCGGTCACCCGGGAGGAGTCGTAGAACCGGATCACGTTGTCGACGTCGCAGAGCACCGCGTCGAAGGGCCGCGGCTCCCGGGTGTCAGTCACCCGAGACCGTGACCTTCTCGTCGTTGTTGAGCTGCTCGACGAGCGTCTTCACCTTGGCCTTGTCCCAGAGGAGGTTGCCGCCGGAGCTGCCCGCGAGCGGCATGTTCATCGACTTGCCGTCGCCGCCGCTGACGCCCTTCATCGCCCAGAACATGTCGGCGAGGTCGAACAGGCCCGTCTCCTTGTCGACGATGAGCGAGTCCAGGCCGGCGCCGAGCGTCGGGTACAGCGCGAAGGGGTTGAGGACGGTGCTCGGGGTGGCCACCTGGTTGGCGAGCGCGGAGAGGAACTTCTGCTGGTTCTTCGTGCGGTCCAGGTCGGAGCCGGCCAGCGCGTAGCGGGTGCGGACGAAGGCGAGGGCCTGCTGTCCGTCGAGGACCTGCTTGCCCTTCTTCAGGTCCGCGCCGGACTTCTTGTCCTTGATGTCCTGCGGGATGTCGATCTCGACGCCGCCGACCGCGTCCACTATGTTCGCGAACCCGGCGAAACCGATCTCGACGTAGTGGTCGATGTGCAGTCCGGTGTTGAACTCGACGGTGCGGACCAGCAGTTCGGGCCCGTCCTCGGCGTAGGCCGCGTTCAGCTTCACATGCCGGCCGGTGCCCTGGTATGTCTTGCCGGACTCGGAGCCGACGAACGTCGGGATCTCCACGTCCGAGTCGCGCGGCAGTGAGATCAGCGTCGGGCCGTTGCCGCCGGTGTGCAGGATCATCATCGAGTCCGTGCGCTTGCCCTCGGCGGACCCGGTGTGCAGGTTCTTCTTCTGCTCGGCGGTCATGCCCTCACGGCTGTCGGAGCCGACGATGAGGTAGTTGGTGCCCTCGCCCGCCTCCGGGCGGTCGATCACCTTGGAGAGGTCGACCTCGCGGTTGAGCTTGGAGTCGGCCCAGAAGTACGTGCCGACCAGCGTCACGACCAGCACGGTGACCAGCGTGATCGATGTCACCTTGATACGGCGCCGCCAGTTCGGCGCGGGCCGCGGCGCGCCACCGCCGTAGCCGTAGCCGTCGTCGGGGCCGCCGGGTCCACCGGGGCCCCGGCCGGCCGGACTGCCGTAGACCTGGCCGGTGTTGTATCCGCTGTCGTAGCCGTCGTGCCCCTGTCCGTCGACGTACGACGGCTGTTGCGGGACTCCGTGCGGCGGAGCGGGCCGGCCGCCGGGCGGTGCCGTCGGGCCGCGCCGGACCTGGCGCATCACGCGGGCGCTCTCGGGCTGCGCGCCCGCACTGCCGCGTCCGTACCGGTTGTCGCGGTTGTCGTCGGACGATCCTTGGGGCCAGTCATTCATGCGCCCAGTGTGCAGGGCAGGGACATGTGCCTCACAAGGTCCGGCGGAGAATCAGAGCGGTGCTGTTGCCAAGCTGACACAAATTCCGCGCCCTCGGCCTCGGCATAAGGTGGAGGCCATGACAGACCAGGCCAGCCCCCCGGAGCCGGAGACCCCGGACACTTCGGACATCCCGGGTAAACCCACCTCGGCATCCCGGACCACTCTCAGCCACATCATGACCCACAGCGACACCAACCTGCTGGGTACGGTGCACGGCGGTGTGATCATGAAACTGGTGGACGACGCGGCGGGCGCCGTGGCCGGCCGGCACAGCGGCGGTCCCGCCGTCACCGCGTCCATGGACGAGATGGCCTTCCTGGAGCCGGTCCGCGTCGGCGACCTCGTCCACGTCAAGGCCCAGGTCAACTGGACCGGCAAGACCTCTATGGAGGTCGGCGTCCGCGTCCTGGCCGAACGCTGGAACGAGTCCGCCCCGCCCACCCACGTCGGCTCCGCCTACCTCGTCTTCGCCGCCGTCGACGCCGACGGCAAGCCCCGCAGGGTGCCGCCGGTCCTGCCGGAGACGGAGCGTGACGAGCGCCGCTGCCAGGAGGCCCAGATCCGGCGCACCCACCGCCTGGCCCGCCGCCGGGCCATCCTGGACCTGCGTGCCAGGCGCGCGGCGGAGGGCATCGAGGACTGAGCGGCGGGCGTCGGGCACCGAGGGGGCGCGGACCGGCGGGGTCCGGGGAGCGACGGCGTCGGTGCAGTGGCGGAGTGCTCAGGAGCACTTGACCTCGTCGCCCCGCACCACCCCGAACTCCCCCTCGCGCACATCCGCCGCCTTCACCTTCCGCACCTGCCGGTGGTCCGTCCCGACGATCACCTTGAGCGTGGCCCCCTGCCCCTTGACCGGGCGCAGTTCGCTGCCCGGCAGGGCGGCCGCGAGCGACTTCGCCGAGCGGTCCCAGCGGGGGTCGTAGGCGATGATCGTGCGGCGCACGGACTGGGTCGCGGAGTCGGTCGGCCGGCGGGTGGTGGCGAAGCCCGTCGCCGCGAGCGCGGCGTCCGTGCGGCGGCCGAGGCCCCGGGTGCTCGTGCCGTTCTCCACCTGGACACGGATCTGCGCGGGCGCCACGTCCACGCGCGCAGTGGTGTCCCTGGGCCGGTTCTCCGCCAGCGACTTGTCGTCGCGCAGGGCCGCGAAGAGCCGCCCGGACCGCACCGGGTCCCACTTCAGCGTCGAGCCGATGCCCTTCACGGGGTATCCCATCCGGCCGATGGGCACCGTCGTGAACTCCGACGACGACGGCGAGAAGTTGCGCATCGCCCGGCCGAGGTCCAGCAGTTCGTCCGTGCCGAAGCCCTTGTCCGCGCGCACCGAGCCCAGCACCGCCCGCGTCACGTCCCGGAACTTCATCGGGTTCAGCAGCACCCCGGAGGATGTCGACTGGTCGATCAGCCCGGCCAGGAAGTGCTGCTGGCGCTGCATCCGCCCGAGGTCCGATGCCCCGTCGACATAGCGGGCGCGCACGTACTGCAGGGCCTCGCCCCCCGTCAGCCGGTGCGTGCCGGCCGGGAGGTCCAGGCCGGTGTGGGAGTCCTTCAGCGGGCGGGCGGCGCAGACCTTCACCCCGCCGAGGACGTCCACGGTCCGCATGAAGGTGGTGAAGTCGATCTCCAGATAGTGGTCGATCTTGAGCCGTGTCATGTGCTCGACCGTGCGCACGGTCAGCTGCGGCCCGCCCTCCGCGTAGGCCGCGTTCAGCTTCACCGGGTGCGCCGCGTGCGGTGTGCCGCTGTTGCGGTCGGTGTGCGGGGGCAGTTCCGCGTAGGAGTCGCGCGGCAGGCTCACCACGCTGGCCCGCTCCCGGTCCTCCGAGATGTGCACGATCATGATCGTGTCGGTGCAGTGGCAGGGCGCTCCGCCCAGGCGGTACCGGCGCCGCTCGGCCTCGGAGATCTTGTCCCGGCCGTCGGTGCCCACCAGCAGCACGTTCATCCCGTGTCCGGCGCGCGGCCGGTTCTTCATGTCCTTGAACGGATCCACCCGGGCG
Organism: Streptomyces sp. NPDC002309; assembly: GCF_053593375.1. NCBI lineage: Bacteria > Bacillati > Actinomycetota > Actinomycetes > Kitasatosporales > Streptomycetaceae > Streptomyces > Streptomyces sp. NPDC002309. The sequence continues at coordinate 29,427 of NZ_JBSFCI010000038.1, forward strand.
ATCCCTGCGTCCAGGCTGCTGACCACCGCGTGCCCGATCCCGGCCGAGGCGAGAATCACCACGGAGAGCGTGGTCACCGCCCGCATGGCCCAACGCGGCTTCCTCCGCCGTACGGGTGGACGCACCGCGCGGCGCGGCTGCGGGCGGCGCTGCGGGCGGGCAGGGGACCGAGGCGGCGAGGCGGGCATGGGAAGACCTCCGCTGGAGCGGGCGCTACGGCCGTACGTGGGATCATCAGCACCGTAGGCCCATACGATCTGTGGACCGCTGCACCGCCACGGGCGGGGCGGCTCGCTGTCCCCCGTTCGCGGTAACGTGAGCCCCCTATGAACACGAAGCCCGACGTGCAGCTCCCCGCCGTGTCCGTGATCATGCCCGTCCTCAACGAGGAGCGGCATCTGCGCGGCGCCGTCCACGCGATCCTCGCCCAGGAGTACACCGGCGAGATGGAGGTGGTGATCGCCCTCGGCCCCTCCGCGGACCGCACGGACGAGATCGCCGCCGAACTGGTCGCCGAGGACCCCCGCGTGCACACCGTCCCGAACCCGACCGGCCGTACGCCCGCCGCGCTGAACGCGGCGATCAAGGCGTCCCGGCACCCGGTCGTGGTCCGCGTCGACGGCCACGGCATCCTCTCCCCGAACTACATCGCGACCGCCGTGCGGCTCCTGGAGGAGACCGGCGCGCAGAACGTCGGCGGCATCATGCACGCCGAGGGCGAGAACGACTGGGAGCACGCCGTCGCCGCCGCGATGACGTCGAAGATCGGCGTGGGCAACGCCGCGTTCCACACCGGGGGGCAGGCGGCGCCCGCGGAGACCGTGTACCTCGGCGTCTTCCGCCGCGCGGCCCTCGAACAGCAGGGCGGGTACAACGAGGAGTTCATCCGCGCCCAGGACTGGGAGCTCAACTTCCGCATACGCGAGGCCGGCGGGCTGATCTGGTTCTCGCCCGAGCTGAAGGTGTCGTACCGGCCGCGGCCCAGCGTGAAGGCGCTGGCCAAGCAGTACAAGGACTACGGCCGTTGGCGGCACGTCGTCGCCCGCTACCACGCCGGCTCGATCAACCTGCGCTACCTCGCCCCGCCGACCGCCGTCTGCGCGATCGCCGCCGGTCTGGTCGTGGGCGCCGCGCTGACGCCGTGGGGGTTCCTGATCCCCGGCGGCTATCTCGCGGCGATCACCCTGGGTTCCGTGCCGGCGGGCAGGGGCCTGCCGCTGAAGGCCCGGCTCCAGATCCCCGTCGCCCTCGCCACGATGCACATGTCGTGGGGGTACGGCTTCCTGACCAGCCCCAGGTCCCTGGCGAAGCGGGTCATCGCCTCGCGCCGCCCCGCCGTGCGGGACTCCGCCACCGCGTGAGCGTCGTCGGGGCGCGCCCTTAGGCGCGCCCCGCCACGGCTACCAGCGGTAGGGCGCGTACACGTCCATGCACTGGCCGCGGTCCGACCCGTTGATCGCGCCCGCCGACTCGGGCACGTCTCCGGCCTTCGGCGCCTCCTGCTTCGGATACGTCGTGCCGTCGCGCCAGTCGGCGCCCACGACGAGCGTGACCCCGGTGACATCGGTCGACTTGCGCACCGAACTCAGCGGAATCCCGAGGGACTCGGCGACCCGCCGGGCATCGCCCTCCAACTCGGCGCTGGGGTAGCGGACGACGGTCTTCTCCACGGACAGCCCGCCCGCTGTGTCCGCCGCCGCCCTGGTGAAGCCCTTCGCCACCAGCGCCCCGGCGAGCGTGCTCGCCCGCCCGTCGACGGCGCCCGCGGAGGCGGACCCGGTGGCGTTCTGCACCAGCACGCCGATCTCGGCGTCGTCGGCGGCCGGGTCGCCGGACGGCCTCGCGGTGCTCCCGTCCTTGTCCGCGAGGTCAGTGGGCTTCTTCGAGGTCGGCTTGCCGTTCTTGTCGAAGGGCACGTCGTCGCGGATCATCGACCAGAGCCTCTCGGCGTCCGCGCTGTGGGGCACCAGGTGGTTGGCGTCCTGCGGGTCGGTGACCGACGGCATCGTCGTCATGGTGATGCGATTCGTCGGCACCGTCTTCAACTCCATGGCGAGGTCGTACAGATCCTCGACCCTGCCGATCTCCTCCGAGACCTTCAGCGCCTTCGTGGCCGTCTCGGCGAGGTCCATCAGCCGGCCGGTGTCCGTGAAGGCGTTCTGCTCCTTCAGAGTGCGGATCATCGAGTTCATGTACATGTGCTGGGCCTTGGCCCGGCCCAGGTCGCTGGAGAAGGCGTGCCGGGTGCGCAGCCACTGCAGGGCCTGCTTGCCCTGGACCTTGCGGCTTCCTTCTTCCAGCTTCAGCCCGGAGCCGCCGGGCACGCCCGGCAGCGGGCGGTCCCACACGTTCTGCAGTACGCAGACCTCGACGCCGCCGATCGCGTCGGCCATGTCGACCACACCGGCGAAGTCGATCGTCATCCAGTGGTCGATGTAGACCCCGGTGAGGTTCTCCCAGGTCGTCAGGGTGCAGCCGGGCCCGCCGCGGGCGAGGGACTCGTTGATGATCCGGTTGGTCGGCTGATACGTCTCGCCCGTCTCGGGGTCCGTGCACGCGGGTATGTCGACCCTGGTGTCCCGCGGAATGCTCACCACCGACGCGTTCTTACGGTCCGCCGAGAGGTGCACCAGCATCTGCACGTCGCCGAGCGGCTTGTTGCCCATGCTGCTCCTGGAGCCGCCGAGCTTCACGTTCTCCGCCGAGTTCCGGCTGTCGGAGCCGATCAGCAGGATGTTCAGCGGTGTCTGCCCGGCAGCGTTCGGCCGGGGCTTCTCGGCCTTGGAGTCGCCGCCGCTGCGCCGGCCGGTCTCCAGGTTGTCGTTGAGGTGCTTGTAGTAGAGATAACCCGCGCCGGCGGTCCCGAGTATGACCACCGACAGCACTGTCGCCGACCAGCGCAGCACACGCCGTCTGCGAGGCCGCCGTGGAGTGCCCCGGCTTCCCCCGCGCCGCCCGCCACCACCATGTGCCTCGCCGCGGACCGCCGCGCGTGTGCCCGTGGTTTCCTCGTCCCGCGCGGTGTGGGGCTCCGTGTCCGTGCCCTCCACCGCCGGCACGTCCTTGCGCACACTGCTCTGTGCCATCTGCCTGCCCTCCCGCTCCTGCGCCGTCAACAAACGGGTCCGCCCCGCGCCAAGTCAGACGCATGACGGACCCGTTGGGTTACCCCTCAATTTCCTACTCGGCGCACACGACCTTGTCCGCCGTGGACTTCTCGACGTTCGGCGCCTTGGCCGGACCGGAGACAGGTGTGCCCGCGCCCTTGAAGTCCTTGCCGAGCGTCAGCGTCATCGTCGGCAGACCCTGGGCGTTGGTCACGCTCTCACCGGGCTTCATCGCGGAGCCGGACAGCCCCATGATCTCGGCCAGCCGTCGTGCCTGGTCGGCCTGGTCCGGCGCGTACTCCAGCGTGGTCTTGCCCAGCTCCTCGTCGGCGTTCCCGGCGTTCTCCGACTTGGACACGCCTTCCTCGAGCTGGAGCCAGCTGAGGGTCTCCGAGGCGCTGCCGCCCGGGGCGCCGCCGTTGAGGATGCGCACCCGCACCTCGGAGGCGTCGGCCTTGCTGCCCTTGAGCCGGGCGGCCACCTCGGCCTTCTCCTTGGCCTTCTTCTCCTTGACCGCGGTGAAGGAGACGTCGTTCTGGATGGCCTGGAACACCGCGGGCGCCTGCGACTCGTTGACGACGACGGTGGCCTTGACGGTCTCCGCCGGGTTGTCGACCACCGGCACGGTGGTGAACGTCAGGTTCTTGACGTTCAGCTTGCCCAGTTCGAGACCGAGGTCCTTCAGCTTGCCGATGCTGTCCAGCTGGGAGTCGACGGTCAGCGCCTCGGTGCCCGCCTCGGCCAGTTTCAGCATCTTCGACGGGCTGGTGAGCGTGTCGTTGGACTTCAGCTTGCGCATCAGCGCGCTCAGGAACTGCTGCTGGAGGCCGATCCGGCTCAGGTCGCCGCCGGTGCCGACGGAGTACCGGGTGCGCAGGAAGGCCAGCGCCTGCTCCCCCTGGATCGTGTGCGTGCCCTCCGACAGCTTCAGCTTGGACTTGTCGTCGTCGATGTCCTTGGCCAGACACACCTCGACGCCACCGACCGCCGTGGTCAGCGTCTTGACGGCGTTGAAGTCGGCGACCATGAAGTTGTCCGGCTTGACCCCGGTCAGCTCGGTCACCGCGCGCATGGTGCAGCTCGGCGTACGGCCGCTCTGCCCCAGGCTCTCGTTGAACCGGGTGTCCGGCGTGCCCGGGATGACCTCCGTGGTGCCGTCCTCCTGAGTGGTCGGACAGTCCGGGATGTCCACCTTGAGGTCGCGCGGGATGCTGAGCGCGGTCGCGTTGGAGCGGTCCTTGGAGACGTGCAGCAGGATCGTGGTGTCGGCGTGGCCGGGGCTGTCGGTGTCGCCGTAGGACCCGTTGCCCGCGCCCGTGCGCTTGTCGGTGCCGATCAGCAGGATGTTGATGGCCTTGTCCGTCTGGAAGCCACCGGTGCTCGCACCGTCGTCCGAGACGGAGTCGATGTTGTCGTTGAGGTGGTCGAGGTAGAGGTATCCGGCCCCGGCACCCGCGACGAGCACGAAGGCCAGGACGCCGCCGGTCCACAGCACGGCCTTCCGCGCCCCGGACTTCTTCGCGGGCCTGCGTCCGCGCCGCCCGGCGGGGGGCTCGGCGGGCGCGCCACGGCGCCTGCGCTGCCCCGGCACCTCACCGCGGTCGGACGCGCTCGGCTTCTCCCCCGCGGCCGGTTCCCTCCCGGCCGGTTCCCTCCCGGTCCTCTCCCGCCCGGCGGGCGAGGTCCGGGCGCGGGGTGCTCCGCCGGAACCGCGGTTGCCCGCTCTGCGCGGGCCGGGAACCGTTGACTGCGGTGTGGAAGGGCCCAGTCGCAGTTCGTATTCGCCGGTGTTCGGATTGAGTACCCACTGGTCTGCGGGATCGATGTTCTCCGCCCGCCCACGGCCTTGCGCGTCCACGGTTGCCTGAATCCTCCGTCGGGGCCACGCGGCGCCTTCCCCCTTGAGGCGCTCGGTCTCGTACAAACCTCGTACAGTGCGCGACCCCGGAAATGGACTGTGTGACCGGGGGTCGGGGTGCACCGAAGCGCTCACACTATCCGCCCAGTTCAACGTCGAGCGACGACGGTGACGAATTCCACGTTCCTACAACTGGGCAATCCGCCCATTTCCCGGAACGAATGTCTGATGACTTGGTCCGCGCTTTACCGGCAGTCGTCCTCGACGGCGGTCTTCCCGCTGAACGTGGGTGCCGGGGAAACGGGGGAGAGGACGGAATCGGCGTACTCCCCGTAACCGTTCGACTGCGAATCCGTACCGCCGTTCTCCTCGTACGCGCTTCCGGCGGAATCCAGAACGGTTTTTCCGGAGACCTGCACCGGTGCGTCGGAGCGGAGCCGTTCGAAGAGCTGTTCCGCCTCGGGCTCCAGCAGCCGGTCGCGATTGGCGTTGCCCGGATACGACTCCCGCGGCACCGTCAGGAACTGCACACGGTCCGTGGGGATGTTCCGCAGACCGCGGACAAGGTCGTACAGACCCCGCAGACTCGCCAGGCCCGGGTCCGTGGTGAGCGCCGAGGTCGCCGCGTCCAGGACGGGATACAGCTTCACGGGATTGAGCAGGACGTCGTTGCCGCGCAGCTTCTGCACCAGGGCCGCGAGGAACTGCTGCTGGCGCTCCATCCGCTCGGTGTCGCTGCCGTCGCCCAGGGACTTGCGGACGCGCACGTACCCGAGGGCCTGTTCGCCGTCGAGCGTGACGAGGCCGGCCGGCAGCCGCAGCTTGGCGTCCTCGTCGACGATCGGCTCGGCCACGCAGATCCGCACGCCGCCGACGGCGTCGACCAGCTTCTTGAACCCGCTGAAGTCGACGACCACATGGTGATCGATCCGGATGTCGGTCATCTTCTCGACGGTGCGGATGGTGCAGGCCGAACCGCCCGTCTCGAAGGCGTAGTTGAACATCGCGAACATCGGGTCGCTGCGCGTGCCGTCCGGGCGCAGGCAGCTCGGCACGTCCACCATCAGGTCGCGGGGGACGGACACCGCGGTGGCGCTGCCGCGCCCGGCCGACAGATGCAGCAGGATGGTGGTGTCCGAGCGCTCGGTGCCGGTGTCCCGCCCGTACTCGCCGTTCTCCTCACCGGCACGCGAGTCCGAACCGATGAGCAGGATGTTCTGAGCGTCCCGGACCAGCGCGGTGGGCCTTTCCCGCTCGTAGCGCGCGAGCTCGGCGGCCGCGGCCTCGTCGGGTGTGATGTTCCCGTCGAGCTTCGTGTAGACGATCCATCCGGCGAACGTCGCGCCCGCCAGGATCGCCGCGATCCCGGCGGTCCCTCCGTGCGTCCAGCGGCGCCGGCGCCGGCGTATGAGCCCGTCGCCGGTTGCCGAGGACCCGGCGCCCGGCCCCAGGGAGACCGTCGGCGTGGTGTCGTCCGGGCCCCCGGATGGCATGCCTGCGGTGTCCCTCACGACGGAGTCCACCCCTCATGGAGTACGAGCGTGTACGAACGGTCCGAGCGTGTCGCGCTGCCCTTACTGCTCCTTCGACCATGGCCCGGATGGGGTGCGGACGCGGGTGCTGATGGGCCGATCGGGTGACGCCGGGCCTGCCAAGGGGGCGTGTGCGAGAGGGGGTTGGAGGGGCGGGCCGGGGAGGAGCGCAGGGGGTCGGAGGGGGTTCTTGTGTGGGGGTGGCCGGGGAGGAGCGCAGGGGTGCCGGAGGGGGTTCTTGTGTGGGGGTGGCCGCGGAGCAGCCGTCGGGGTGCCGGAGGGGGCTCTCGTGCGGGGGCGCCGGGGGAGAAGCCCAGGGGGCCGGAGAGGGGGGCGCGCCGGGGCCGGGCAGGCCCTAGCGGGCGGTCGCCGTGACGCGTTCGGCCTCGATGCGCTTGGCCAGGGGCTCGCCGTCCAGCCGGTCCAGGTTCCGGCACAGCACCACGGACCCCCCGACCGTGAGCGGGGCGTACAGCCCGGCGCTGAGCCCCTCCCAGGTGCCGTACGGCCGTGCGGACAGGATGCGCGATCCGGGGCCCGTCAGGTCCAGCCCGGGAGCGTCGGCCGCCGCCCGCTCCACGACCTCCGCCCCGGTGTACTCCGCCCCGGCCACGATCAGCGCGGGCGCCTCCGGGTCCACCGGCGCGTACGGCACGAACCGGTCGCCGTGACTCGGCACGTCCACCGCGTAGTCGGCGTATCCCGCCGGCGGGGACGGGAAGCGCCGGCCCAGCGGGGCCAGCGACAGCGCGTACCGCTCGCCGCGGCAGGCGAGGCCGTCCTCGAACCGGTCCGGGCCGGCCACCACGAAGTCCGCCCGCGACGGATCGCCGTCCATGTCCGCGAGCACGCCCACCGAGGAACACGCCAGCAGCCACACGGCCGTCTGCCAGTGCGCGGGCAGCAGCAGCGCGATCCTGTCGCCCGGCTCGGCCGACAGCCCGTCCTGGATCAGGTTCGCCGTCTTGGCCACCCAATTGGCGAAGGTGGCCACGGACAATTCGACCCGTTCTCCGGTGGCGTCGTCGTAGAAGGTGACCAAGGGGCGCGCGGGGTCCGCGGCGAGCGCGGAACGCAGCAGGTCGGCAGGGGTGCGATCGGTGGCGTTCACCCGCGCAAGCGTACGCGCGCGGCCGGGCGCGCAGGGAGCGGTGGGGCCACCGGTTCGGGCGAGTCCCTTTCGACGGCGTGTCAATTCCCCGATGGACAGATTTATAGGGCTATGTCCAGGATCAGGAGCATGCGTGGACTCCTTGCTTCCTCCATCGGCGTGACGTGTGCCGCCGCCCTCTCCCTGCCGTTGACCCTGCCCGCCGGCGCCGCGACGGCGCCGGGCCCCGAGGCCGGCCGAGCAGCCGGCCGGTCCGTGCAGCCCGAAGTGCCGGGCAGCACCCAGTCCCTCCCCCTCGTCCCCCTGACCGGTGAGCGTGCCCCCGGCGCGCCCGCCGCGCAGGGCCTCCCCCGCCAGGACGTACCGCGGTTCTCCCTCGTCGGCGTCGTCTGGGACGACCCGGACGCCGCACTCCAGGGCCGGGTCCAGGTCCGTACCCGGTCGGCCGGGACGGGCTCCTGGTCCGGCTGGCAGGACATCGAGACCCACACCGGCGAACACGCCCCCGACCCGGGCAGCCCCGAAGCCACCTCCGGCCGCCTGCGCGGCGCCACGGCACCGCTGTGGGTCGGGGACTCCGACGGCGTGGAGGTGCGGGTCGAGCCCGTGGGCCCGGACGGGCGTACGGCCGGCCCGCTCCCCTCCGGCCTCCGCCTCGAACTCGTGGACCCCGGCCGGACGGAGACCGACGCCGACGCGGACACCGCCGACGCGGACACCGGCGAGGCCGACGCCGCCGCCCATGCCGCCACCGCCCATGCCGCCACCGTCCATGCCGCCGCCGCTGATGCCGACGCCGGGCGCTCCGGTGCCGACGGCGACCCCCCGCTCACCGGCCCCCTCAGCGCGGAGACCGCGGCCTCCGCGGAGCCCAACGCCCTGCTCGCCCCGCTCGGCGCCACCGAGATCCCCGCGCTGGGCCGGGCGGACACCGAGGACGAACTGTTCGTGCTGCGCGCCGGCGAGATGACCCAGGAGCAACTGGCCCAGCCGTACATCGGCCCGCGTCCGCGCATCACCACCCGGCACGGCTGGGGAGCGGACGAGAAGGTGCGCGAGAAGGGGTTCCTCTACACCAAGACGGTCAAGGCGGCCTTCGTGCACCACACCGCCACCGGGAACAACTACACCTGCGCACAGGCCCCATCCGTCATTCGCGGTATCTACCGCTACCACGTCGTGAGCATGGGCTGGCGGGACCTCGGCTACAACTTCCTCGTCGACAAGTGCGGAAACATCTACGAGGGACGCGCCGGTGGTGTGGCGAAGGCGGTCATGGGGGCTCACACCCTCGGGTTCAACAACGACAGCACGGGCATCGCCGTCATCGGCACGTTCAGCACCGCTTCACCGCCTGCGACGACGGTGAAGGCCGTGGGGCAGGTGGCGGCCTGGAAGCTCGGGCTCTTCGGAGCCGATCCGGGAGGCAGGACAAACCTGAAGTCCGGCGGTGGCAACCTCTACAAAAAGGGTACGAACGTACGACTGAACGTCATCTCGGGACACCGTGACGGTTTCGCGACGGACTGCCCAGGACGGGTTCTGTACGGCAAGCTCGGATCCATCCGTGAGCAGGCGTCACGTCTCCAGGGGCGGCCATGAGGGCCGGGAGGCGTGCCGCGGGGCTCGGCGGACCCACCGTCAGGTGGAGAAACGGGGCGGACGTGTTCAGAGGGGGGCTTTCGGTGAGGGCGTACGGCCGTCGAAGGCACCGGACATCGGTCTGCATACACTGGCCGGCCGAACGACAGTTCGGCCGGTCCCGGCAGGAAGCAGAGACGACAGGTGACAGAAGCGATCCTCCTGGTCGGCGGCAAGGGCACCCGGCTGCGCCCCGTCACGGTGCACACGCCCAAGCCCATGGTCAGGGCGGCGGGGGTGCCGTTCCTCACGCATCAGTTGGCGCGGGCGAGGGCGGCGGGCGTGGAGCACATCGTGCTCGCCACGTCCTATCTGGCGGAGGTCTTCGAACCGCACTTCGGGGACGGCTCGTCGCTGGGGCTGCACATCGAGTACGTCACGGAGGACGAGCCGCTCGGCACGGGTGGCGCGATCCGGAACGTGGCGTCACGGCTGCACTCCGGTCCTGACGATCCGGTCCTCGTCTTCAACGGCGACATCCTGACCGGGCTGAACATCAGGGCGCTGGTGCGCACGCACGAGACGACCGGCGCGGATGTGTCCCTGCACCTGACGCAGGTGACGGACCCGCGGGCCTACGGGCTGGTGCCGACGGACGAGACGGGGCGCGTCACGGCGTTCCTGGAGAAGCCGCAGACGCCGGAGGAGATCGTCACCGACCAGATCAACGCGGGGGCGTACGTCTTCCGCCGGTCGGTCATCGACACGATCCCGGCGGGCCGGCCGGTGTCGGTGGAACGGGAGACGTTCCCCGAACTGCTGGCGGCGGGCGCGCATCTGCAGGGAATGGTCGACTCCACGTACTGGCTCGACCTGGGCACCCCGGCGGCGTTCGTGCGGGGTTCGGCCGATCTGGTGCTGGGCCGGGCGCCCTCTCCGGCGGTGCCGGGGCGCTGCGGCGACCGTCTCGTGCTGCCCACGGCGAGGGTCGCGCCGGACGCGAAACTGGCCGGCGGCACGGTGGTGGGCGAGGGGGCGTTCGTCGCGGAGGGCGCGCGTGTCTTCGGCAGCACGATCCTGCCGGGCGCGGTGATCGAGCCCGGCGTCGTCATCACCGACTCCCTCATCGGCACCCATGCCCGCATCGGGCGCCGGTCCGTGCTGACGGGGGCGGTCATCGGCGACGGCGCGGTGGTGGGCCCCGACAACGAACTCCGCGAGGGCGCGCGGGTGTGGTGCGACGTGCGGATCCCGGGGGGTGCGGTGCGGTTCTCGTCGGACCAGTAGGGGGTGGTGCGGGTGCGGGTGCCTGCGGCGCCGTCTGTCCGGTGGGTGGGTCGGGGTCGGGCCGGGGGGTGTCCGTCCTCGGAACGGCGCGGAATCGGTCACTTACCGACTTGCCCGGGTTGACGCGCCAACCGCTGCGGGCGGACACCCCCCGACCCGCCCCCTCCCGCCGTACGCGGGTGCGGTTTCGCGGGCAGGCCCTCGGCCCGCGCAGAACGCCGTCCTTCGTGCCGCACACTCCGCGGGTGACGGTTCGGGAAGGGTGCGGGCGGGCATGTCGGGCGCGCCATCCGCGGGCAGTCGTGCCGCCTGGGGCGGCACGGGTGGGCGCGGGCGGCACCCCGTTCCGCCGGGCTGCGCCACGCCCCGGCCTCAGCACCGGCGTCGGGTTCCGCACGTGAGGCTTCGACACCCACGCCGGGTTCCGCATGTCGGGCCTCGGCCCCGGTGACTGGTTCCGCGCCGGCAGGCTCCTGCGGCGCTACAAGCGGCCGATGTCGCCGCGAGGCATTCTCGGTGCTCTCCTCGGGGGCACCCTGCCGCTGAGCAGGATGAGTCGTGCCGCGCGATGCCGTTGCCCGGCGTAGGGCTCCAGCAGGGACAGCATCACGGAGTCGTCCGCCTCCCGGTCCCCGGCCAGTGCCCAGCCGATGATCCCGGGCAGGTGCAGGTCACCGACCGTCACCTCGTCCGGCGCGCCGTGGCTGCGCTGGACGGTCTCCGCCGATGTCCACGGCCCCACGCCGGGTACGACCTCGAGGCGGGCGCGCGCGGCCGAGGGCTCCATGCCCGTCGTCTGCTCCAGCCGCGCGGCGACCTGTACCGACCGCAGGATCGTCGACGCACGCTTGTCGTCGACGCCGGCACGGTGCCACTCCCACGACGGGATCAGGGCCCAGGTGCGCGGCGCCGGCATCACGTGCATGCCCGCGGGCACCGGTCCGGGCGCCGGCTCGCCGAACTTCCGGACGAGCAGTCGCCACGCCCGGTACGCCTCGTCGGTCGTGACCTTCTGTTCGAGGATCGACGGGATCAAGGACTCCAGCACCAGCCCGCTCCGCCCCAGCCGCAGCCCCGGCCGCCGGTGCCGGGAGACCGCGAGGATCCGGTGCCGTGGCGCGAAGAGGGACGGGTCGTCCGAGGCGCCGAGGAGGTCGGGGAGCTGGTCGAGGAGCCAGTCCGCACCGGGGCCCCATGCCTCGCCGCGTGCCTGGCCGTCGAGCACCGACACCCGCAGGGTCCCCGGCCCGGCGGGTGTCAGACACGCCCGCCACACCGAACCGTCGGGTGTCGTACGGAACGTCGGGTCGCCGGGGCCCCGCCGCAGGGGTCCCAGCACGAGCCCCAGCTCCAGCGGGCCCTCGGGCGTCCAGGTCCGGACCCGTGCCGGCGCCGCCTGCCGGGGCACGCCCGCGGGCACGGCGACCTCCCCACCGCGCACTGTCGTACGGGTGGGACGGGGAGCGAAACGGCCGGCCATGGAGGTGACCCCAGGGGAGAGAGGACTGATGCTCTACGAGGGTAGGCGGGCGCGGGGCATGGTCACCGCACCTCGATGAACCTGCCGGCGTCCCGGGCCGGGCGCGGCCGGGGTTCCTCCGCCGGATGGCCGACCGCCACCGCTCCCATCGGGTCCCAGTCGCCGGGCAGCCCCAGCACCTGGCGGACCACGTCCCGGCAGAACATCGTCGACGACACCCAGGCCGAACCCAGCCGCTCCCCGGCCAGCGCCACCAGGAAGTTCTGTACGCCCGCTCCGGTGGCGACCACGAACATCTCCCGCTCGGCCCCGTCCCGCCGCGTGTCCCCGTAGGTGTGCGAGCCGTCCATGACCAGGCAGGGGACCACGAGGTAGGGCGCGTTGCGCAGGACGTCCCCGCGCTTCACGCGTCTGGCGACGGACTCCTCGGACTTGCCGTCCCGCCGCAGGTCCGCGATCCAGGCGTCCCGCATCGCGTCCAGCAGGTCGGCACGGGCCCCGGGCGACTCCAGCAGGACGAAACGCCACGGCGTGGTGTGGTGCGGCGCGGGCGCCGTCACGGCCGCGGCGACCGCCCGGCGTACCGCGCCGGGGTCGACGGGCTCGTCCGTGAAGGATCGGACCGTGCGCCGCTGGGTCACCGCCTCGCGTACGGCCTCCGACGTGCCGAGCCGGAACATGTCGTCACGCGGGCTCCGTACCAGTGCCCGCGCTCCTTCCCCGTCCTCCTCGGCCACGGTGTGCGCCAGGCCGCGGACGACGGCGACCGGCAGTCCGCCCGTCTTGCCCTTGGCCAGGTCGCCCGCCGCGGCGAGTTCGTCCGCGGTCGCGACGACGGTGGCGCTGAGCAGGTTTCCATGGGTGTCCACGCCGCCCCGCAGGTCGTCGAGGACGCGTACACCGGCGGCGCCGATCGCCACGTCCGTGAGCCCCGCGCGCCAGGGCCGCCCGAAGGTGTCGGTGACGACGACACCGACGTCGACGCCGAGGGCGTCATGCAGCCCCTCGCGGAGGGCGCGGGCCGAGGCGTCCGGGTCCTCCGGGAGCAGCAGCACCGTCCCGCCGGGCGTGTTGGAGGCGTCGACGCCCGCGGCCGCCATGACCAGGCCCTGCCGGTTCTCGACGATGCGCAGCGGCCCGCGCCGGGCCACCACCCGCACCGTCTCCGCGTCGATCGCGGCCTCCCGGTCGTCCGCCTGGACGATCCGGCCCTCCGCCTTGGAGACGATCTTCGAGGTGACGAGGAGCACGTCCCCGTCGGCCAGGCCCGGCTCGGCGGCGGCGATCAGCTTGGCGAGGTCGTCGCCGGGCGCCACCTCGGGCAGTCCGGGCACCGCCCAGACGCGGTATCCGGTCACGAGGCCCGCACCTCCTCGGCCAGCGCCAGCGCGTCGCGCGCCATCTGCGCCGCCGCCTCCTCGTCGGTCATCATCAGCGGTACGGCCCGGCAGCGGATGCCCGCTGTCTCGACCCGCTCCACGACGCCCGCGTCCACGGTGTCCACGAGCCAGCCGTCGAGCAGCCCGGAGCCGTAGTGCTCGGCGACCGCAGCCGCCGTCGCCTCCACACCGACCGCCGCGAGCACCTTGTCGGCCATCCCGCGCACCGGCGCGTCCCCGACGATGGGGGAGAGGCCGACCACCGGCACCCCGGCGTCGGCGATCGCCTCCCGGATGCCGGGCACGGCCAGGATCGTGCCGACCGAGACGACCGGGTTGGACGGAGGGAAGAGGATGACGTCCGCCCGGGCGAGGGCCTCCAGCACCCCCGGCGCCGGCTTGGACTGCTCGGCGCCGACCGGCACGACGGCGTGAGCGGGGACGGAGGCCCGCAGCCGGACCCAGTACTCCTGGAAATGGATCGCCTTGCGCTCGCCGTCGAGTTCCACGGCGACATGCGTCTCGACGCGGTCGTCCGTCATCGGGATGAGCCGGACGCCGGGCTGCCATCGGTCGCAGAGGGCCTCGGTGACCGCGCTGAGCGGGTACCCGGCGCCGATCATCTGCGTCCGCACGATGTGCGTGGCGAAGTCCCGGTCGCCGAGGCCGAACCACTCCGGTCCCACGCCGTACGCCGCGAGTTCCTCCTTCAGACGGAAGGTCTCGCCGGTCCGCCCCCAGCCCTGCTCCTCGTCGATGCCACCGCCGAGCGTGTACATGACCGTGTCGAGGTCCGGGCAGACCTTCAGCCCGAAGAGGTGGATGTCGTCACCGGTGTTGCCGATGACGGTGATGTCCGCGTCCGGCACGGCCCGCTTCAGACCGCGCAGGAACCGGGCACCGCCGATGCCGCCTGCCAGAACCACAATCCGCATGGAGCAAGTGTTGCAGGCGGGTACGACACCGTGGCACGCGGTTACGGGAGCTCGGCGAGGGCCGTGCACCGCGGGCTGTGCATCGGCATCTCGGTGAGGCCCGGGTGGTAGACGTGCAGGCTGACCGCCGGTTCGAGGGTGTCGTTCAGCATCTCGTGCACATAGCCCGGCGCGAACACCCTCCCCCACTGCCCGCTCCGTTCCGACGGCGAGCCCTGTGACCCGCCCGGCCCCCACGCGCGCGTGCCCCGCTCCGTCCGCTCGGTGAGCGTGCCCGCGAGGACGGTGAGGACGCCGGAGGAGGCGCCGTGGTCATGCAGTCCGCTGCGCTGGCCCGGCAGCCAGGACAGCAGCCAGACCTCGTAACCCGGGCCGGTGCGCAGCCGGTGGTACCAGCGGCTGCCGGCGTCGTACCGGACGAGGTGCTCCCACCGGTCGCGGTCGGCCGCGATCGAGCGGGCCAGGCCGACGAAGTCGGCGACGGTGGCCGGGTGCTCGCGCGGGGCCTGGAGCAGGTGCGGGACTTCGAGGATGTCGCCGGCGATCTGGAGGTCGCTGTCGCTGTTCATGGATGCGGTGGTTCCTCGGCGGAGAGAGGCGGGGGGCTGGATGTCACGACCGTCCGCCCGGGTCGCGGGCGGGAGGGGGCGCCCGGGTGGGGCGTGGGGAACAGCAGCCGAGTCGCGTGGACTCAGGGGTGGCCGGAGCGCGAGGGGCTCAACAGCCGGAACAGCAACAACAGCTACGGCGAGCGTGGGCAGCACCGGGGGACCCGGCGGAGCGGGTCGAGGTGGGCGCCAAGTTCGCGAGCATGCCCACAAGGACACCGGCTGACACCTTCACTGTCAACTCGACGTCCGATATGTGGGACATCTTTCACCTCTTCCGGTTCATCACTCAGATGAAAGGTTTGCTCACGTGTTGACCGGGACACATGGCGCACAACCGGGCGCGCAGGCGTCGTTGCCATTCCGTGATCCGAATGTGATCCGGTGCGCTTCGCCGTGCGCGTCGGAACGAGATCGAGTCACTGGGCGTCCTTCTCCGTACAGGGCTCGTGTGGGGCCGGTGGCCTCCCGGGCTCGACGGCGTGTCAAGGTTTATGGCGATTTGAACACTTTCCGCACGGCCTTGGTTCCGCAGAGTGAATAAGGGGCTCAATAGCAGATCTCGGCTTGACTCGCCCGGAGCAGCACACTTGTAATTTCACTCGTGTCGTTCAGCCGGAATCGGTAACGGCCGCATCACGGGGACGCGAAGACAGACGAGGGGCGCACATGACCGAGCTGGTGCAGCAACTGCTGGTCGACGACGCGGACGAGGAACTCGGCTGGCAGGAGCGCGCGCTGTGCGCCCAGACCGACCCCGAGTCCTTCTTCCCCGAGAAGGGCGGCTCGACCCGAGAGGCCAAGAAGGTCTGTCTCGCCTGCGAGGTCCGCTCCGAATGCCTTGAGTACGCCCTGGCCAACGACGAGAGATTCGGCATCTGGGGCGGACTGTCCGAACGTGAGCGCCGACGCCTGAAGAAGGCGGCCGTCTGACCGACGGGACACGTCGTCCCGGCGCATACGGGGCGAACGGCCCGTCGCGGGTGGGTCGTCCACCGGCTGCGGGCCGTGGTCGCCCGGCCACCACCCCTCATCGAGGCGCTCCGCGCCGCCCCTCATGGTTCTGCCGATAGTGTGGGCGCTCGTCCGAGACACCCCGCCGCCCCCGTACGGCACAGGTGTCCACCGCAGTCCACCGAACCGGGGCCCGTACCTCGATGTCCGTGCACAGCCACACGGCAGCCCATCACGATGCCGCTGCCACACCAGAGTTCCCGCGTCATGTGGTGACCGCGGTCCTCGTCTCCCACGACGGCGCCCGCTGGCTGCCCGACGCGCTCGCCGGGCTGCTCGGCCAGGAGCGGCCGGTCCAGTTCGCCATGGCCGCCGACACCGGCAGTGCGGACGACTCCGCGCAGCAGGTCGCCGACGCGCTCGGCCCCGACCGCGTAGTGCACCTCGCCCGGCGCACCGGCTTCGGCCAGGCCGTCGAGGAGGTCAACCGCGCGGCGCCCCTCCTCACCCCGGAGGAGCTGCCGTACCTGAAGCGGCCCAGCGGCTGGGATCCCGTCACGCGCAGCTGGCGCGACGACGCCTACGACATGCCCGAGCTGCCGCACGGCGAGCCCGTGCAGTGGCTGTGGCTGCTGCACGACGACTGCGCACCCGAACCCGACGCGCTGGCCGAGCTGCTGCGCGTGGTCGAGAACGAACTCGAACTCGGCCGTGAAGACGTCGCCGTCGTCGGCCCCAAGCTGCGCGGCTGGTACGACCGCAGGCAGCTCCTCGAGGTCGGCGTCAGCATCGCCAACTCCGGCCGCCGCTGGACCGGCCTGGACCGCCGCGAGCAGGACCAGGGCCAGCACGACCAGGTCCGGACCGTGCTGTCCGTGTCCACCGCCGGAATGCTGGTCCGGCGCGACGTCTTCGAGGAACTCGGCGGATTCGACCGGCGCCTGCCGCTGATGCGGGACGACGTCGACCTGTGCTGGCGCGCCCACGCCGCCGGGCACCGCGTCCTCATCGCCCCCGAAGCGGTCGTACGCCACGCCGAGGCGTCCTCGCGCGAGCGCCGCGCCGTCGACTGCGCGGGCCGCACCACCGCCTCCCCGCACAAGGTCGACAAGGCCGGCGCCGTCTACACCCTCCTCGTCAACGCCCGCTCGGCCGTGCTGCCCTGGGTGCTGCTCCGACTCGTCCTCGGCACACTGCTGCGCACTCTCGCCTATCTGGTGGGCAAGGTGCCCGGGCAGGCGGTCGACGAGATCCGCGGCCTGATGGGTGTGCTTCTGCGGCCCGAGCGGATCATCGCGGGCCGCCGCAGGCGTGGCCGGCCGACGGTCGACAAGGGCGAGCTGCGCCCGCTCTTCCCGCCGCCGGGCGCGACGGTGCGGGCCACCGTCGAACAAGTGGCGGGCAGCGTCCTGAGCAGCTCCGACCCGGAGGTCACCTCGGGCGCGGGCCGGCACGGCGGGGGCGAATCCGGACCCGGCGACGACGGGGACTTCCTGCAGATCGAGCAGTTCGCCCGCCTGAAGCGCATCGCGCGCAACCCCGCCCCGATGCTCTTCCTGGTCCTGCTGTTCGTCTCGCTGGCCGCCTGCCGCGAACTCCTCGGCGGCGGCTCCCTCGCGGGCGGCGCCCTGCTGCCCGCCCCCGCCGACTCCGGCGCGCTGTGGTCGCGCTACCTCGACTCCTGGCACCCGGTGGGCGCCGGCGGCAACGGCTCCGCGCCGCCGTATCTCGCGCTGGTGGCGATGCTGGCCTCCACGCTGTTCGGCTCCACGGGCCTCGCGGTCACGGTGCTGCTGGTCTGCTCGGTGCCACTGGCCGGACTCACCGCGTACTTCGCCTCCCGTCCGCTCGTCGAGTCCAGGCTGCTGCGCGCCTGGGCGGCCGTCGCCTACGCCTTCCTGCCCGCCGCCACCGGCGCCCTCGCCGGCGGCTGGCTCGGCACCGCCGTCCTCGCCGTGCTGCTGCCGCTCCTCGCGCGCGCGGCCGTCGCCGCCGGCGGTCTCGCGAACACCACGGACGCGCGCGGAAGTTGGCGCGCCACCTGGGCCTACGCGCTGCTGCTGACGGTCACCACCGCGTTCACGCCGATCGTGTGGCCCGTCGCGCTGATCCTCGGCGTCATGCTGCTCGCCGTGCGCCGCGGCGACATCGCCGCCTACGGCCTGCGCTTTCTGACGCAGTTGGGCACGCCCCTGCTGGTCCTCGCGCCCTGGTCGCTGACCCTGCTGCCGTTCGGCTTCTTCCGCGAAGCCGGCCTGGAGTACGGCGGCTCGGCCGCCTCCGCCCTCGACCTGCTCGGCGCCAGCCCGGGCGGACCCGGCACGGTCAGCGGCCTGACGCTGCTCGGCATCGTGCTCGCGGCCCTGGCCGCCCTGCTGCGCGAGGAGCGCCGGCGGGGCATCTGGTCGGCCTGGGCGGTCGCCCTGGTGAGCCTCGTCCTCGCGGTGCTGTCCAACGGCTCCGCCTGGGCCGGCCCCGCGACCCTCGTCTACGGCATCGCGCTTCTGACGGCCGCCGTGATCGGCGCCGAGGGGGCACGCACCCGCGTGGCCGAGCAGAGCTTCGGCTGGCGCCAGCCGGTCGCCGCGCTCATCGCCCTCGCCGCCGCCGCGGGCCCGCTGATCCTCGCCGTCGGCTGGATGATCCGCGGCGCCGACGGCCCCGTGGAGCGCCGCGACCCGGTGCAGGTGCCCGCGTTCGTCGCCGAGGAGAGCGGCACGCGCGACCAGGCCCGCACCCTCGTCCTCGACAGCGACTCCCCGGCCCACGTCGGCTACACCCTGGTCCGCGGCTCCGGCGCCCGCCTCGGCGACGCGGAACTCGCCGCGGCCGACGGCGGCAACGCCGCGCTCGACAAGGTCGTCGCCAACCTCGTCGCCGGCTCCGGCGCCGACCAGGCCGACCAGCTCGGCGACTTCGCCGTGCGCTACGTCCTCGTGCACAAGGGAGCGCCCCGCGAGGTCAGCCGGGTCCTCGACGCCACCCCCGGCCTGAGCCGGCTCAGCCAGGGGGACGGCAGCGCCCTGTGGAGGGTCGACCGCCAGGTCGCGCGCGCGGTCGTCGTCCCGGCCTCCGGGTCGGGCGCCCCGCAGCCGGTCGCCGCCGGACCCGTCGAGATCCACACCGAGGTCCCCGCCGGTGCCGACGGCCGCGTCCTGCGCCTCGCGGACACCGCGTCCGACGGCTGGACGGCCACCCTCGACGGCAAGCCGCTGACCCGCACCACCGTGGACGGCTGGGCCCAGGGCTTCGAACTCCCGGCCGGCGGCGGCACCCTGGACGTCACCTACGACGACCCGTTCGGTCACACCGCCTGGCTGTGGGCGCAGGGCTTCCTCGCCGTCGTCCTCGTCGTGCTCGCCCTGCCGGGGCGCCGCCGTGACGTCGACGACGACCTTCCCGAGGAGCCGCTGATCCCCGCGCAGGACCTCGCGGGCGACGGCCGCCGCGCCCGCCGCCTGCGGGCCCAGGCCGAGGCCGAAGAGGCTGGCCAGGACGAGGAGTTCACGGCTCCCGAGCAGGAGGAGACCTCGGTTTCGGTACCGGAGCAGCCGTCCTACGGGGAATGGGACACCGCGAGCTACGCGGGCGCCGAGTACGGCACGTACGGCGGCGAGCAGCAGTACCAGGAGACCGGCCGGCAGTATCCCGCGGACGGCTACGGGCAGCCGTACCAGAACGACCGGTACCAGGCGGACCCCTACCAGGGCGGGCAGTACGACCCGTACGCGTACGGGCAGCAGCAGCCCGGGGCGTACGAGCAGCCCTACGAGCAGTACCCGCAGGGCTACGACCCTGCCTATGACCCGGCGCAGCAGCAGCACCCGCATGGCAGCGGCAACGAGCGCCCCGACGGGAGTCAGCAGTGAACCGCACCACCCTGTCCCTGATCGCCGGCGCCGGCGCGCTCGCGGCCGTCACCGGGTTCGCCACGCTGTCCGCCCCGGAGGCGACCGGCACCGGCACCGCGAAGGCCGCCGCCCAGCTGCCGGTGGAGCGCTCCAGCCTGGCCTGCCCGACGCCGAGCACCTCCGACCTCGCCGAGACGACGTACTCCTCCTTCACCCCGGTCACCGACGGCACGGGGAGCGAGGGCAAGGCCGAGCTGCTGCCCGCCGGCGGTGGCAAGGCCGACAAGCCCGTGCTGAAGCCCGAGGAGCCCGGCACGCCCGTCACCGGGGAGACTTCGGGAGGTGAGGAGCCCGCGCTGATCGGCACGGCGGAGGGGAAGTTCGCCCCCGGCTGGACCGTGCAGCAGACGACCGAGGTCGCGGCCGGCGCCGGCCGGGGTCTGCTCGGGGTCAACTGCTCGGCTCCGGACACCGACTTCTGGTTCCCGGGGGCCAGTACGGCCGCCGGACGGACCGACTACGCGCACCTGACGAACCCCGACGACTCCGCCGCCGTGGTGGACATCGAGCTGTTCGGCAAGGACGGGGAGCTCCAGTCCACCGTGGGTGAGGGCATCACCGTCGCCCCCCGCTCCAGCGAGCCGATCCTGCTGTCCACGCTGACCGACGCCGAGGAGGCCGACGTCACCGTCCATGTGAACGTCCGCAGCGGGCGGGTCGGCGCCGCGGTGCAGGCACTGGACGACGAGGCGGGCGGCGACTGGCTCGCGGCGGCGGCCGATCCGGCGGCGAGCCTGGTTATCCCGGGGATTCCCCAAGACGCCGCGGAAGTACGCCTGATCGCGTTCACACCGGGCGACGCCGACGCGGACCTCAAGGTGCGCCTCGCCTCGCCGAACGGCCTGATCACCCCGGCCGGCAGCGAGACCCTGCGCGTGAAGTCGGGCATGACGACCGTCCTCGACCTCGGCGACGTGACGCGCGGCGAGGCCGGGTCCCTGGTGCTGACGCCCTCGGACCAGGCGGTGCCGGTCGTGGCCGCCGTGCAGGTGGTGCGCGGCAAGGGTGACTCCCGGGAGACGGCGTTCATCCCCGCCACGCGAGCCGTGGGCACGCGCGCGACGTCGGTCGGCAACACGGAGAAGGGCGTGACCCTGTCGCTGGTCGCTCCGGGCGAGGCGGCGCAGGTCAAGGTCACGGCGTCGGCGGGCACCGAGGGCGGTGAGCCGGTGTCGAAGACGTTCGCGGTCAAGGCCGGCACGACACAGGACGTCGAGGTGCCGGTGCCCAGCGGCCTCAAGGGCACGTACGCGCTGACGGTCGAGCTGGTGTCGGGCGGGCCGGTCCACGCGTCCCGGACCCTCGCGGCGACCCAGGACGGCGTCCCCGCCTTCACGGTGCAGACCCTGCCCGACGACCTGGGGACGGTGGCCGTGCCGGAGGCGGAGCAGGATCTGTCGGTGCTCCAGAAGTAGGCGCGTACGCGCTGCTCCGCGGGCGCCGGAGCGGGCTGCTCAGTCCTCGCCGTAGCGCGGGTCGACCGTCTCCGGCGTGAGACCGAGCAGCTCGGCGACCTGCTCGACGACGACCTCGTGGACCAGAGCCGCCCGCTCGTCGCGGCCCTTGGTGCGGATCTCGACGGGACGCCGGTAGACGACCACCCGCCCGGGACGCCCCTCGGCCGCCGGGACGGTACCGCCGAGCGGTACGGCCTCGTCGTTCCACGCCTGCCCGGGACCGTCCAGCCGCGGTACTTCGAGGACGAGGAAGTCGACCTCGGCGAGCTGCGGCCACCGCCGCTCCAGGCGCTCCACGGAGTCCTGCACCAGATCGGCGAACGCCTCGGCCCGGCTCGCCGCGAGCGGCACCTGAGGAGGCGCGATCGGCCCGCGCATGCCCCGGCCGTGACGATCACGGCGGCGGGGCCCGGGGCCTGCGGCACGGGGCGGTACTCGGTTGTCCATCACTGGTGAAGCGTAGTCCTCGTGCGAGGCGCGTGCCGGGTGTCCACGCTCCCTTTCGGTTCCCCGGCCGCGGCTCCTCGGTATGTCTCCGGATGACCGTTCCGGCTAGGTTTGAGCGCGATTCCGTATCTCTCCGAGACCGGCGATCACGAGGCAATTGACGACGTTCCTACGGAGTGTTGACCGGTCTCATGGTCGTACGGCACGCTGCACAGGCATGTCCACGCAGGTCAGCGGCGTGTGCCCGAAGGGGCCTGTGGGGCGTTCCACAACACGACACGGTGGAGTGACCTGGTGGAGAGTCGTCGCGGCCCGCTCAAGAGTGCGGTACCGTCCAACGTCGTGAGCCCTGTACGTCGCTGTTCGCGCACCGCTTGCGGCCGTCCCGCCGTAGCGACGCTGACGTACGTCTACGCCGACTCGACCGCGGTCCTCGGCCCGCTCGCCACCTACGCGGAACCCCACTGCTACGACCTGTGCGCCCAGCACTCCGAGCGCCTCACCGCTCCGCGCGGCTGGGAGGTCGTCCGGCTCCTCGACGCTTCCGCCCCCGCCCGCCCCAGTGGTGACGACCTGGAAGCGCTGGCCAACGCCGTGCGGGAGGCCGCGCGGCCCCAGCAGCGCGCGGCGCAGGCGGGCGGCGGTGGCCGTGCGGCGGACCCGATGGAGGTCGCGCGCCGCGGCCATCTGCGGGTTCTGCGCTCCCCGGACAACTGAGCGGTCGGTCAGTTCTCTTCGGCTCTCCTCGGTTCTCCTCAGGTCTTCTGCATTCTCTTCGGTTCTCCCCGCTTCACTTCGGCTCTTCTCGGGTCTCCACGGTTTCTCTCGCTCCTCCCCCGTGGTCCCACCCGCCTCATTCGTCGAATGGCGCACACCCATTGACGCGCGCTTGTCGCGGACACGACCATTCCTTCGCCCGTGAGAAATCGCTTTCCGCATGGCGGAATCCGGGGAGGCGCTCGTGTACGTCCAGGAACTGGCCCCTGTAGCCGGCTCGCTCGGCCTGTCCGCCCTGGTGGCGTTCCTGCCGCTGGCGATCGTCCTGATCCTGCTCGGCGGTGTGCGCATGAAGGCCCATCTCGCGGGCCTTACCGGCCTGTTGGCGGCCGTCCTGGTCGCCGCGCTCGCGTACGGCATGCCGATGGACCAGACGATCTCCGGCGCGGTCCACGGTGCGGTGTTCGGGATCTTCCCCATCCTGTGGATCGTGGTCAACGCCCTGTGGGTGTACCGGATGACGGTGCGGACCGGGCACTTCGACATCCTGCGCCGGTCGTTCGGACGACTCTCCGACGACCCACGCATCCAGGCGCTCGTCGTCGCGTTCTGTTTCGGTGCCCTGCTGGAAGCGCTTGCCGGGTTCGGCGCACCCGTCGCGATCAGTGCGGTGATGCTCGTCGCCCTGGGCTTCGATCCGGTGAAGGCGGCCGTCGTCGCGCTGGTCGCCAACACGGCGCCGGTGGCGTTCGGCGCCATGGGCACGCCGGTGGTGACGCTCGCCCAGGTCACCGGACTCCCCTTGGAGGACGTGGCTTCCGTGGTGGGGCGTCAGACCCCGTTGCTGGCCCTCGTGGTGCCGCTGGTGCTGGTCGGGCTCGTGGACGGGAAGCGCGGTCTGCGGGAGACTTGGCTGCCGGCGATTGCGTGCGGAATCGCCTTCGCCGTCGCCCAGTTCGCCGCCTCCAACTATTTCTCCGCCCAACTCGCCGACATCGCCGCGGCGTTGGCGGGAGCCGGCGCCCTGATCGCCGTGCCGCGGTCGCGCAGGCCCGCCACCGAGTCCGTCCGCGTGTCCGTGCTGACCGGCGCCCGCAGCGAGGAACTCGATGAGCGGGACCCGCGCGGAGAGGTCGTGCGGGCGTACGCGCCGTACGCGTTGATCGTGGCGGTCTTCTCCGTGGCGCAGATTCCGGTGGTCAAGGACTGGTTGACCGGGGCCACTCAGACCTACGACTGGCCCTTCCTCGACGTTCTCGACCCGGACGGGGAGCGGGTCGGCGGCAACGTGTTCATCTGGCCGATCGTGTCCACCGGCGGCACGCTCGTGCTGCTCGCGGGCATGCTGACGGCCGTCGTGATCGGGGTGCACGCGCGCGTGGCGGTCAAGGAGTGGCTCGCGACCGTGCACGAACTGCGGTTCGCGATCCTGACGGTGACCTCCGTGCTGGCCCTCGCCTACGTCATGAACCTCTCCGGACAGGCGGCCACCATCGGCCACTTCGTGGCGGCGGCCGGCGCGGGGCTCGCGTTCCTGTCGCCGGTCCTCGGCTGGTTCGGGGTCGCCGTGTCGGGGTCGGACACCTCGGCCAACGCCCTTTTCGGGGCGCTCCAGGTGACCGCCGCGCGCGAGTCGGGACTGTCGCCGGAGCTGCTGGCGGCCGCCAACAGTTCGGGCGGCGTCCTGGGCAAGATGATCTCCCCGCAGAACCTCACGATCGCCTGCGCCGCGGTCGGCCTCGCGGGCCGGGAGGGAGACCTGCTGCGCAAGGTGCTGCCGTGGAGCCTGGCGCTGCTGCTCGTGATGTGTCTGATTGTGGTCGGCCAGAGTTCACCGGTGCTCGGCTGGATGCTGCCCTGACCTCAGGGTTACGGCTGGGGGACCAGTTTCGGTCCGCGTCGTGCGCTGTCGGCCGGGGCGGGTAGTTTGGGGGTTCCGACAGTACTTCCAGGAGGGTTGGCCGTGGCTGCTGATCTGTCGCAGATCGTGAAGGCGTACGACGTGCGCGGAGTCGTCCCCGACCAGTGGGACGAGTCGCTGGCCGAGCTCTTCGGGGCGGCGTTCGCCCGAGTGACCGAAGCCGACGCGATCGTGATCGGGCACGACATGCGGCCCTCGTCCCCGGGGCTGTCCCGTGCCTTCGCGCGCGGGGCGGCGCTGCAGGGCGTCGACGTCACGGAGATCGGTCTGTGCTCGACCGACCAGCTGTACTACGCCTCGGGCGCGATGAACCTGCCGGGCGCCATGTTCACGGCCTCGCACAACCCGGCCCAGTACAACGGCATCAAGATGTGCCGCGCGGGCGCCGCCCCGGTCGGCCAGGACACCGGCCTGGCCGACATCCGCGAACTCGTGGAGCGGTGGAGCGACTCGGGTGCGCCGGAGCCGGCCGCGCAGCGGGGAACGATCACGCAGCGTGACACGTTGGAGGACTACGCGGTCCACCTGCGCTCGCTGGTCGACCTGACCTCCATCCGCCCCCTGAAGGTCGTCGTCGACGCGGGCAACGGCATGGGCGGCCACACGGTCCCCACGGTCTTCGAGGGCCTGCCCCTGGACCTCGTGCCGATGTACTTCGAGCTGGACGGCACGTTCCCCAACCACGAGGCGAACCCGCTGGATCCGGCCAACATCGTCGACCTCCAGGAGCGGGTGCGCGCCGAGGGCGCCGACCTCGGCATCGCCTTCGACGGCGACGCCGACCGCTGCTTCGTCGTCGACGAGAGCGGCGACCCCGTCTCACCGTCCGCGATCACCGCCCTGGTCGCCGCGCGCGAGCTGGCCAAGCACGGCGGCGAAGGCATCGTCATCCACAACCTGATCACGTCGTGGACGGTCCCGGAGGTCGTGAAGGAGAACGGCGGCACGCCGATCCGTACGCGCGTGGGCCACTCCTTCATCAAGGCCGAGATGGCCCGCACCGGCGCGATCTTCGGCGGCGAGCACTCCGCGCACTACTACTTCAGCGACTTCTGGAACGCCGACACGGGCATGCTGGCCGCCCTCCACGTCCTCGCCGCCCTCGGCGGCCAGAAGGGCACGCTGTCCGCCCTGGTGGACGAGTACGACCGCTACGCGGGCTCGGGCGAGATCAACTCCACCGTGGACGACCAGCAGGGCCGCCTCGCCGCGCTCAGGTCGGACTTCGAGGGCCGTGACGGCGTCACCCTCGACGAACTCGACGGCCTCACGGTCACGGGCGACGACTGGTGGTTCAACGTCCGCCCGTCCAACACGGAGCCGCTGCTGCGCCTGAACGTGGAGGCACGGGACGAGGCGACGATGGCACGGGTGCGGGACGAGGCGCTGGGGATCATCCGGGCGTGAGCGTGCCGGCGTCCGGCTGCGTGAGAGGGCGCCGGGTACGGCTGCGCCGTGCGGACGGCGAAACGACCGGGGCCGTCCGCGCGCGGGCGTGCGCCGAGCCGTCCGGGCGCGAGGGCGCCGGGTAGGGCTGTGCGTGAGTGTGCGGGCCGTCCGGGCCTTCCGGGCGTGAGCCCGCCGTGATCATCCGCGCGCGCGTGCGCCGGTCCCGCCCGGGTGCGAGTGGGGCCGGGGCCGGGTGAGGGGTACCCGGGCCGGTGGGCCAGGGGCGGCGAGGGCGGGTTCGGGGCGGCACGGTGACGGGGGTGGCGACGGCATCCCGTCGTACCACCCACGGCGCCCGCACGGCGGTTCCGGCGCCGGTGGGCGCGGCCCTCGCCCCGGCCCCGGGCGCCACCCCCGTCACCGTGCCGCCCCAACCCCGTACACCCTCGCCCCCACGGCGGTACCCTGACCAGGCACATCCACACAACCACACATACGCGAACCGGTACCCGCAACCCGCCCCGAAGGGACCCCTCATGCCGCTCGAAGCCGGCCTCCTGGAGATCCTCGCCTGCCCGGCCTGTCACGCCCCCCTCTCGGAGCAGGACGCCGAGCTGGTCTGCACCGGCCAGGACTGCGGCCTGGCGTACCCCGTGCGCGACGACATCCCCGTCCTCCTCGTCGACGAGGCCCGCCGCCCGGCGTAACGGTCCACAGACGTCCGCGCGGACCGGGTCCACCCCAAGAGGGACCCGCCGCCCGCACAACCGCCGACCCAGGCGTTCGGAGGCTGCCGCCCATGCTCGACGATTCGCTGCTCGACTCCCCGGAGGGCCTCGCAGAGGCCGACCAGCGCGGCCTGCTGCGCGGCGCCGCCGAGTCCGGTGCCCGCGTCCGCACCGCCGCCCGGCTCGCCGTCGAGGCCGGAGTCGGCGAGCTGAAACCCGACGGCCGCCCCCGCGCCGTCCTCATCGCCGGCCCCGGCGCCGCCGCCGCCCACGCCGCCGACTTCCTCGGCACGCTGGCAGGCCCAGGCAGCCCGGTCATCCGCCTCGCGCCCACCGGTGTCGCCCCCGCCGCGGGAGCCCTGCGCTGGGAGCTGCCCGGTTGGGCGGGCTCGGTCGACCTGCTCCTGATCGCCACCCCGGACGGCACCGAACCGGGCCTGTCCCTGCTCGCCGAGCAGGCATACCGCCGCGGCTCCACGGTCGCCGCCGTCGCGCCGGCCGGCACCCCGCTCGCCGAGGCCGTCGCGGGCGCCCACGGCCTCTTCGTACCGATGGCGACCGCCCCCTACGAACAGGACGAGCAGCCGCCGCTCGCCGTGTCCGCGCCCGGCGTCCTGTGGGCGCTGCTCACCCCGCTGCTGGCGCTGCTGGACCGCATCGGCCTGGTCACCGCGCCGCCGGAGGCGCTGGAGAAGATCGCCGACCGCCTCGACCACATCGCCGAACGGTGCGGGCCGGCCATCGAGGCCTACAGCAACGCCGCCAAGACCCTCGCCGGAGAGCTCGCGGACGCGCTTCCGGTGATCTGGACGGAGGGCACGTCGGCCGGTCCCGCGGGCCGCCGTTTCGCCGCCAGCCTCGCGGAACTGGCCGGCCGGCCCGCCCTGGCGGCCGAACTCCCCGAGGCGCTCGCCTCGCACAGCGCTCTGCTGGCCGGCCGGCTCGCCGCCAGCGCCGACCCCGACGACTTCTTCCGCGACCGTGTCGAGGAGCAGCCCGCGCTGCACGCGCACGTGGTGCTGCTCCGCGACCGCCCGATCGGCGGTCTCACCGCCGCCCCCGCCGCCCGCGAGCTGGCCCTCGGCCACGACACACCGATCAGCGAGCTGGAGCCGGAACCCGGCGACGAGCTGGAGACCCTCTCCGAACTGATCGCCATCACGGATTTCGCCGCCGTTTACCTGGCGCTCGCCTCGAGGGCCTGATCTGGCTCAGGACGCCCGGACCTCCGTACACGGGAGGAACCGGCGCCCCTACGCGAAGAAAACCGAAGACGTACGAACGGCGTACGAACGGCCTACGAACCTGGCACGCCGTTCGTAGGCACGTCCGGTGCGCAGCTGACCCCGGCAGAGAGATTCGAATGGACCGCCTCGACAACACCGTCCGCCCCTACGCCTGGGGTTCCACCACCGCGATCCCGCAGCTGCTCGGTGTCGAGCCGACCGGTGAACCCCAGGCAGAGATGTGGATGGGCGCCCACCCGGGCGCACCCTCACGCACCGAGCGTGGCACGCTGGTCGACCTGATCGCGGCCGGCCCGGAGAAGGAGCTGGGCGCGGCTGCCGTGGCCAAGTTCGGCACCACGCTCCCCTTCCTCCTGAAGATCCTCGCCGCGGGCGCCCCCCTCTCCCTCCAGGTACACCCCGACCTGGCCCAGGCGAAGGAGGGTTACGAGGAGGAGGAGCGCCGCGGCGTCCCCGTGGACGCCCCGCACCGCAACTACAAGGACGCCAACCACAAGCCGGAACTGATCTGCGCGCTCAGCGAGTTCGACGGCCTGTGCGGATTCCGCGAGCCGAGCCGGACCGCCGACCTGCTCGCCGGCCTCGGCGTCGACTCCCTCAAGCCGTACGTCGATCTGCTGCGCGCCCGTCCGGAGGAGTCGGCGCTGCGCGAGGTCCTCACCGCCGTACTCACCGCGGACCCCGAGGACATGGCCCGCACGGTCGCGGAGACCACCGCCGCCTGCGCCCGCCTCGGCGGCGAGTACGAGCCCTACGCCGGCATCGCCCACCACTACCCGGGCGACCCGGGCGTGATCGCCGCCATGCTGCTCAACCACGTCCGCCTGCAGCCCGGTGAGGCCCTGTACCTCGGCGCCGGCATCCCGCACGCCTACCTCAGCGGCATCGGCGTCGAGATCATGGCCAACTCCGACAACGTCCTGCGCTGCGGTCTGACGCCCAAGCACGTCGACGTCCCCGAACTCCTGCGTGTCGTCCGCTTCGAGGCCGGCGACGCGGGAGTCCTGCGCCCGGAGGCGTCCTCCGACGGCGAGGAGGTCTACGACACCCCGATCGACGAGTTCCGGCTGTCCCGGTACGTCCTCTCCGAGGGCGGCGCCCCCCGCGACCTCACCCGCGAGACGCCGCAGATCCTGCTCTGCACCGCGGGCTCGGTCCGGGCGGGTGAGCACGAACTGGCGCCCGGCCGCTCGGTGTTCGTGGCGGCCGGCGAAAAAGCCGAAGTGTCCGGTACGGGAACGCTCTTCCGGGCGACCGTGGTGGCCTGATCCGACGGGTGTGCCGACCTGGCGCGCCGCCGTCGGACAGGGCTGCAACAATGGCCCACCGGCAAAGGACCGGCAAAACCCGCTAACGGGCCAGGCCCTGGTGGACGGCGTACGAAGGGACAACGCGAACACATGAGCGCGTCAGGCGGCACCAAAGCGATTGTGGCGGCACTGCTCGCCAATCTCTCTATCGCGGTAGCGAAGTTCGTGGCGTTCCTCTTCAGTGGCTCGTCGTCGATGCTGGCCGAGTCGGTGCACTCGCTCGCCGACTCCGGCAACCAGGGCCTGCTGCTGGTCGGCGGCAAGAAGGCCCAGCGCGAGGCGACCCCGCAACACCCGTTCGGCTACGGCCGCGAGCGCTACATCTACGCCTTCCTCGTCTCGATCGTCCTCTTCTCCGTCGGTGGCATGTTCGCCATCTACGAGGGCTACGAGAAGATCAAGGACCCGCACGAGATCGAGCACTGGTACTGGCCGGTGGGCGTGCTGATCTTCGCGATCATCGCCGAGACCTTCTCCTTCCGGACTGCCATCAAGGAGTCCAACGCCCTGCGAGGCAGCAAGTCCTGGAAGGAGTTCGTCCGTCACGCCAAGGCGCCCGAGCTCCCGGTCGTCCTCCTGGAGGACCTCGGCGCCCTGGTCGGCCTGATCCTCGCCCTCGGCGGCGTGGGCCTCGCCCTGCTCACCGGCGACGGCGTCTGGGACGGCATCGGCACCCTGTGCATCGGCGTCCTGCTCATCCTGATCGCGCTCGTCCTGGCCGCGGAGACCAAGTCGCTGCTGCTCGGCGAGGCGGCCGGAATCGAGGACGTCAAGAAGATCGAGGCGTCGATCGTCGACGGCACCACCGTCACCGGCATCATCCACATGCGCACGCTGCACCTCGGCCCCGAGGAGGTGCTGGTCGCCGCCAAGATCGCCGTGCGCCACGACAACACGGCCGCCGAGGTCGCCGCCGCCATCGACGCCGCCGAGGCCCGCATCCGCGAGGCCGTCCCGATCGCCCGCGTCATCTACCTGGAGCCGGACATCTACAGCGAGGCGGAAGCCACCGAGGGCGCGGAGCCGGAAGCCTCCCCGGGCGGTCCGAGCCAGACCACGGGACACTGACCTCCTTCGCTCTCCCACGTCCGGGGGCCCGCCGATTCGTCATTCGTTCGGCGGGCCCCCGGACGCTTGTGAGCCCCGGGCCAGGCCGGCTACTGCGCGAACGGGATTCCCCCACACCCCCACCACTCCGACGCCGGGCCGTAGCCGCCGTTACGACGGTGCGTGGCCGACAGTGACCATGTGCCGTTTTCGGCGTGAATTGTTCGCAGGCGGACTGGGGGCGGATCGGCCGCCCGGTGTAGCTTGGGACGGAGTCAGACGTCGCTGCTGATGGCGGTCGGGCGGTCCCCAGCGGACCGGCCGAGGGAGAGAGGGCCTCCGACGGACTGCGTTGCGCGCACGTGTATGCCCGCGTGCTCTTCGGGCACCCCTGTGTCCGCCGCCGCGCAGAACAGTCGTACCCACCTCGACCCACACCACCGAGGAGCAGCCCGCATGACCACTGTCGAGAACCGACAGGACTTCAAGGTCGCCGACCTCTCCCTTGCCGTGTTCGGCCGCAAGGAGATCACCCTCGCCGAGCACGAGATGCCGGGCCTGATGGCGATCCGCAACGAGTACGCCGAGGCGCAGCCCCTCGCCGGCGCCCGGATCACCGGCTCCCTGCACATGACCGTGCAGACCGCCGTCCTCATCGAGACCCTCGCCGCCCTGGGCGCGGACGTCCGCTGGGCGTCCTGCAACATCTTCTCCACCCAGGACCACGCGGCCGCCGCCATCGCCGTCGGCCCGAACGGCACCCCGGACAACCCCCAGGGCATCCCGGTCTTCGCCTGGAAGGGCGAGACCCTCGAGGAGTACTGGTGGTGCACGGAGCAGGCCCTGACCTGGCCGAACACGCCCACCGGCGGCCCGAACATGATCCTGGACGACGGCGGCGACGCCACCCTCCTGGTGCACAAGGGCGTCGAGTACGAGAAGGACGGCAAGGTCCCCTCGCCCGACACCGCCGAGTCCGACGAGCACCGCGTCATCCTCGAACTGCTCACCCGCACGGTCGGCGAGAGCCCGCAGAAGTGGACCCAGCTGGCGTCCGAGATCCGCGGCGTGACCGAGGAGACCACGACCGGCGTCCACCGTCTCTACGAGATGCACCGCGACGGCACCCTCCTGTTCCCGGCGATCAACGTCAACGACGCGGTCACCAAGTCGAAGTTCGACAACAAGTACGGCTGCCGCCACTCCCTGATCGACGGCATCAACCGCGCGACGGACGTGCTCATCGGCGGCAAGACCGCCGTCGTCTGCGGCTACGGCGACGTGGGCAAGGGCTGCGCGGAGTCCCTGCGCGGCCAGGGCGCCCGCGTGATCATCACCGAGATCGACCCGATCTGCGCCCTGCAGGCGGCGATGGACGGCTACCAGGTCACGACGCTCGACGAGGTCGTCGACAAGGCCGACATCTTCGTCACCACGACGGGCAACAAGGACATCATCATGGCCTCGGACATGGCCAAGATGAAGCACCAGGCGATCGTCGGCAACATCGGCCACTTCGACAACGAGATCGACATGGCCGGCCTCGCCAAGATCCCCGGCATCGTCAAGGACGAGGTCAAGCCGCAGGTCCACACGTGGACCTTCGAGGACGGCAAGGTCCTCATCGTGCTGTCCGAGGGCCGCCTGCTGAACCTGGGCAACGCGACCGGCCACCCGTCGTTCGTCATGTCCAACTCGTTCGCGGACCAGACCCTGGCCCAGATCGAGCTGTTCACCAAGCCCGACGAGTACCCGACCGACGTCTACGTGCTGCCCAAGCACCTCGACGAGAAGGTCGCCCGTCTCCACCTCGACGCGCTCGGCGTGAAGCTGACCACGCTCCGCCCCGAGCAGGCCGACTACATCGGTGTCGAGGTCCAGGGCCCGTACAAGCCGGACCACTACCGCTACTGAGCGTTGTTCGCAGCAGGCCCCCGCTGAGCTGCCCGCCCGTGCACTGACGAGCAGCTCAGCAGCGGGTCGTCCGAGGCAGGCCCCCGCACCCCCGTGCCGGGGGCCTGCCTCTTTGGCCGTGCCCTGCCGCGCCGGCTGTCACCGACCGGTCGCGGCGAACCGGACCACCCCGTCACACCCCAGGACCCCCATGCCCCGCGGCCGCTATTCGCTCCACGATCCGCACGATCACACCCCCCTCGCAGACGAGCACTTCCACTGCGCCCCCGGGCCGTCCGGCTGGCGCTATGTCTCCCAGCTGACCGCCCCCTCCGGCGATCACCGCGGCTCCGTCGACCTCGCCCTCGACGAACTGGGCCGCCCCATCCGGCTCGAACTCCACGCCGCGGGCTGGCAGGTGCGCGGCGCCGCCCTCGACGGCGTCACCTGGGTCCGTACCGACCCCACCGGCACCGATGCCACGGAAGGCAACGTGGGCGCCCACGCTTTCACCGGCACTTCCCCCGCGTTCCTCATCGCCACCACCCGTCTGCTGCGCCTCACCCCTTCCGACTCCGCGACCCGCGTACGCCTGGTCGCTTTCACGGATCCGGTCCTCGCTCCGCGCACCGTGGACCAGTCCTGGGCTCTGCTGAGAAGAGAAGCACACGGCACTGACAACGGCTCTCTGATCGTGGATGAGTACCAGGTCACGGCTCTGGACACGGGCGAGCAGCACCTCGTGCACATTGCCGGGGACGTGGTCCTCGCGGCGCCCGGCGTCGAGTTGGAGGACCTGGAGTCCCCACCGTCCGTCTTTCCCTGAGCGGTGCGTCGCCGGAGGTGCGGTGACGGTCTAGGCGGGCGGCGCGAAGCCGGTCGACGGGCCATCCGTGTCCGCCGACGGAGGATCGATCGGGGGATACCCGGAGTGGGCGGGATCGGCGGGACTTGCGGGATGGGCGGAGTAGGCGGGGGAGGGGTACCCGCCAGGCGCTGCCTTGCCGCGCCCGTGCCCACCTGCGCCACCACCAGGCCCCGGGGTATGGGCGTCGTTCGCGTGGGCGCGCCGAATCTCCCGCGCCTGCCGCTCCTGCACCACCGCGGCCAGGTAGGCGGCGGGCGGTATCCCCTGCGGCACCGGGGTTCCCGTCCGCTCGGCGAGGTCGGCGGCGAGACGTCCGGCCATGGCCCCACCGACCTGGGGGTCCAGCTGCTGCATGCGGGTGAGGTACTGCCGTATCGCCAGCCACAGCCCATCAGGGACCGCCGACAGGTCGAGACCTGAGAAACGCCCGGCCAGCCACGGAGGCGGCGGCGGCACGAAACGCGTCCGGGCAGCGGGAATCCGTTCTCGCACGACGAGAGTCCCGGCGAACACATCCCCCAGCCGGCGCCCGCGCTCCGACACGAGCGAAGCGATGCACGCGACGATCCCGAACGTCAGCAGGATCTCGACGACACCGATCGCACCTCTGACCAGCGCGTGCCGGAACCGGATGGGTCCGCCGTCGTCGCGTACCACGCGGAGCCCGAACGCCATCTTCCCCAGCGACCGCCCGTGGCTGAGCGTCTCGACGGCGATCGGCGCACCCACCAGAACCAGCAGGAACGTCGCGATGGACACCGCGATCCGCGCCGCTTCGTCGAGGGAGGCCGTGGAGATCACCAGGACCACGGTCACGATCACATACGCGGCAACGGCCACCACCAGATCGAGCAGGACGGCCAGCGCCCTGCTGGGCAGCCTCGCAGGGCGCAACTCCAGCGCCACCGCCTCACCCGTCACCAGCTCACTCACGCCCGCCGTCCTTCCCCTGGCCTGCCCCCGTAACGGTCAGTCTGCCAAGCTGAGGGCACTGAGCATCGCAGTACGACAAGCTGATGCTCACGACGGGCCCGCCGACGAGCAGCCGAGGAGCAGGCACACCGATGGACCTCGACGTCTTCGTCTCCGCCCACCGAGCGGAATGGGACCGCCTGGAGGACCTGCTCCGGCGCCAGCGCCGGCTCTCCGGCGCGGAGACGGACGAACTCGTCGCGCTCTATCAGCGCACTGCCACTCATCTTTCCCTGATCCAGTCCAGCGCACCCGATCCCCAGCTGACGGCTCGCCTCAGCCAACTGGTCGCACGCGCGCGGAGTGCGATCACAGGCACTCGACGGGCCTCATGGCGCGATGTCACCCGCTTCCTCGCCCACGGCTTCCCGGCCGCCGTCTACCGAGCGCGCCACTGGTGGGTTCCCACCGCGCTCCTGTCGACACTCGTCGCGGCGCTCCTCGGCTGGTGGATCGGAGTGCACCCCGAAGTCCAGGCCACCATCGCGGCGCCCAGCGAACTGCGTGAGCTCACGCGCCCCGGCGGCCAGTACGAGAGCTACTACTCCACCCACCCGGCAGCGTCCTTCGCGGCCCAGGTCTGGACGAACAACGCCCAGGCCGCCGCCATGTGCCTGGTCTTCGGAGTGTTCCTCGGCCTGCCCGTCCTGTGGATCCTCTTCCAGAACATGCTCAACCTCGGCATCGGCTTCGGCCTCATGTCCTCGGCGGGCCGACTCGACACCTTCCTCGGCCTGGTACTCCCGCACGGCCTGTTGGAACTGACCGCGGTCTTCGTGGCCGCCGGCACGGGACTGCGCCTCGGCTGGACAGTCATCGACCCAGGACCACGCACACGCAGGCAGGCTCTCGCCGAGGAGGGCCGAGCCGCCGTCGGCATGGCGATCGGCCTGGCCCTCGTCCTCTTCGTCGCTGGCGCCATCGAAGGCTTCGTCACCCCGTCGGGCCTGCCGACCTGGGCCCGCATCGGCATCGGAGTCGTCGCCGAAGTCGTCTTCCTCGCCTATGTCTACGTACTCGGACGGCGAGCCGCCGAGTACGGCGAAACGGGTGACGTGGACGCGGCCGAGCGAAGCGCCACGGTGCCGACCGCCGCCTGATGTGCGGACAGGCCCGCGGGACTGCTAGTCTCCTCTTCGCCCCACAGGAGCCGTTGACACGGAGCAGGTGGGGAGGTAGATTCAAACAGTTGCCTGGACTGGACTTGATCCGGTCGGCACCTTGAGAATCTATTCGCTTCTTGGAGCAACAGTTTTCGAGAAGCTACCCCCGATTAATCGGAACGGATGGCCGGTCAGTCCGGCTCGAAACTTCTGATAAAGTCGGAACCGCCGGAAAGGGAAACGCGAAAGCGAGAACCTGGAAAGCACCGAGGAAATCGGGTCGAGAAAAGATCTGATAGAGTCGGAAACGCAAGACCGAAGGGAAGCGCCCGGAGGAAAGCCGCGAGAG
>NZ_JBSFCI010000039.1:0-64558 GCF_053593375.1 Streptomyces sp. NPDC002309
CGGGATCTGCGACTTGCGGGCGATCGTCGACAACGCGTCCGCGTCGTCCTGCGTCGGACACGCCACCCGCACGATCTGGCAGCCCGACGCCGTCAGCTCCGCGATCTGCTGCAGCGTCGCCCCGATGTCCGACGTACGCGTCGTCGTCATCGACTGGACGGAGACCGGGGCGTCCCCGCCGACCGGCACCGTGCCGACCTGGATCTGCCGGCTCTTGCGGCGTTCGGCGAGCTTGGTCGGTACGGACGGCATGCCGAGAGAAATCGCAGTCATCTGCTGTGCAACCCCAAGTCGTGGATCAAGATCCGGTCCCGTCAGCAGCGGGCTCCAGGCTTCGAGATTACGGCACGCCTTCGGGCCTCAGCACATCCCGCCCGGCTAAACCCACTCAATGGAAGGCGGCCCGGCACACACCGTGCCGGGCCGCCACCAACTCCGTGCGACCGGGAGATTCTCACCGGGTGACTAGGAGATTCTCACCGGGTTCACCACGTCGGCGATGAGCACCAGGATCGTGAAGCAGATGAAGATCCCGGCCACCACGTAGGCGACGGGCATCAGCTTCGCCACGTCGAACGGCCCCGGGTCGGGGCGGCGCAGCACCCTCGCCAGGTTCCGCCGCAGCGACTCCCACAGCGCGCCCGCGATGTGCCCGCCGTCGAGCGGCAGCAGCGGAAGCATGTTGAACAGGAACAGGGAGAGGTTGAACCCGGCCACCAGCATCAGGGCCATGGCCAGCTGCTGGGTGGGCGGGATGTCGAGGGTGAAGATCTCACCGCCGACGCGGGCCGCGCCGACCACGCCCATCGGGGAGTCCGGTTCCCGCTCGGCGCCGTCGAAGGCGGCGTTCCACAGGGCCGGGATCTTGCTGGGCAGCGCGGCGAGGGAGTCGACGGCCTCGCCGATCCGGTCTCCCATCCAGACCAGGGACTCGTCGAAGTCCTGCCGGACGACGCCGGTGGCGGCGCTGAAGCCGAGGAATCCGGCGCTGACGTACTCGCCCTGGACGATCTGGCCGTGGGAGTCCTTCTTGGCGACCTGGTTGGTGGCGATCGTGGCCGTCAGGGTGACTTCCTGGCCCTTGCGCTCGACGACGATCGGCACCTCGTTGCCGGGGCTGGCGCGGATCAGGTCGGAGAGCTCGTTCCACTCGTCGGTGCGGACGCCGCCGAAGGCGACGATCTTGTCGCCCGCCTTCAGCCCGGCCGCGGCGGCCGGGGAGGGCTTGTCGGCCGGGGTGCACTTGTCGCGGTTCTCGCTCTGCGCGATCACGCACTGGGAGACCGAGCTGACGCTGGTGGTCTGCTGCGAGATGCCGAAGCCCATCAGCACGACGAGGAAGAGCGCGACCGCCATGACGAGGTTCATGAACGGGCCCGCGAACATCACGATCACGCGCTTCCACGGCTTGCGCGTGTAGAACATGCGGGACTCGTCGCCGGGGCGCAGTTCCTCGAAGGCGGCCGAACGGGCGTCCTCGATCATGCCGCGCCAGGGCGAGGTGGAGCGGGCCTCCAGCCGGCCGTCCGGGCCGGGCGGGAACATGCCGATCATGCGGATGTACCCGCCGAACGGGATGGCCTTCACGCCGTACTCGGTCTCGCCCTTGGTGCGGGAGAAGAGCGTCGGGCCGAAGCCGACCATGTACTGCGGGACACGGATGCCGAAGAGCTTCGCCGTGGACAGATGCCCCAGCTCGTGCCACGCGATCGAGATCAGCAGGCCGACCGCGAACACGACTATGCCGAGGATCATCATCAAGGTCGTCATGCACGCGCCTCCGCGGTGACTGTCTGTGCCGTCATTCCGGTCTGTGCGGTCAGTTCACGGGCCCGGGCGCGGGCCCAGGTCTCCGCTTCGAGGACGTCCGGCACGGTGAGCGAGGTTCCCGTGCCCGGGGTGCCGTGCTCGTGCACGACCCGGGTGACGGTCTCCATGATTCCGTTGAAGGGCAGCGCCCCCCGCAGGAAGGCGTCCACGCACTCCTCGTTGGCGGCATTGAACACCGCCGGGGCGGTGCCCGCGAGCTCTCCGACATGCCGGGCGAGGTCGACGGAGGGGAAGGCGTCCGTGTCGAGCGGGAAGAACTCCCAGGTCGACGCCGTGCTCCAGTCGAAGGCGGGTGCCGCGTCGGGGACGCGCTCGGGCCAGCCCAGGCCGATGGCGATGGGCCCGCGCATGTCGGGGGGCGTCGCCTGGGCGATCGTGGATCCGTCCGTGAACTCGACCATCGAGTGGACATACGACTGCGGATGCACGACCACCTCAATGCGTTCGAAGGGAATGTCGTACAGCAGATGCGCCTCGATGACTTCGAGGCCCTTGTTGACGAGGGTCGCGGAGTTGATCGTGATCACCGGTCCCATGGCCCAGGTGGGGTGGGCCAGGGCGTCCTCGACGGTGACATGCGCCAGCTCCGCCTTGGTGCGGCCGCGGAAGGGACCACCGGAGGCGGTGACGACGAGCTTGCGCACGTCCGCGCGGGTGCCCGCGGCGAGCGACTGGAAGAGCGCCGCGTGCTCGGAGTCGACCGGGATGATCTGGCCCGGCTCGGCGAGCGCCTTGACCAGCGGGCCGCCCACGATGAGCGACTCCTTGTTGGCGAGCGCGAGGGTGCGGCCCGCCTCCAGGGCGGCGAGGGTCGGGGCGAGGCCGATGGAGCCGGTGATGCCGTTCAGCACGGTGTGGCAGTCGGACCCGGCGGTCTCGGTAGCCGCGTCCGGTCCGGCGAGGATCTCGGGGAGCGGCTCTCCCGGACCGTAGTGCGAGGCCAGCGCCTCTCGCAGCGCGGGCACGACGTCCTCGCGGGCCACGGCGACGGTCCGCACCCGGAGCCGGTACGCCTGCTCGGCGAGGAGGGCGACGCGGCCGCCGTTGGCGGACAGGCCGGTCACCCGGAACCGGTCCGGGTTGCGCAGGACGAGGTCGATGGCCTGGGTGCCGATCGACCCGGTGGAGCCGAGGATCACGACGTCCTTGGGGCCGTCGCCCGTCACCGGGTCGTAGACGAGGTGCGGGTCCGCGAGAGGGGCTGGGCTGTCGCTCATGCCCCCATTGTTGCCGCACGGGACGCCCGGCCGGAGCACGGTGCCCCTCACGCGGGTGCCGGAGGGGCGCGTGGTGTCCGTTCCCGGCGGTTCGGGCCCGGTTTCCCCGTCTGTGAAGTTGTCGTGAAGATCATGTGATAACACTTCACTTCTGGCCGGGAGATCCACCGGCCGACGGACGACATCCTGGGGGGATATCTCCATGCGCATACGCGCTGCCTTCACCCTGCCCGCGCTCGCGGGTGCCCTCGCGCTCACCGGTACCGTTCTCAGCACCCCGGCCCAGGCGGCCGGCGGTGTGGTCCTGCGGCACGTCTGGTTCGACAGCCCGGGCTCGGACACCGGCTCCAACTCCAGCCTCAACGGCGAGTGGGTGGAGATCAAGAACACCAGCCGCTCGGCGATCTCGCTGAAGGGCTGGGTGCTCAAGGACAAGGTGAACCACAAGTACGTCTTCCCGAACGTGAAGATCGGGGCCGGCAAGACCCTGAAGGTGCGCACCGGCAGCGGCAACGACACCGCGGCGAACAAGTACCAGGACCGCGGCGCGTACGTCTGGAACAACACCAGCGACACGGCGACGCTGACCAAGGCCAACGGCTCCAAGGTCGACACCTGCTCCTGGACGACCCGGGATCCTAGCGACAAGTGGTGCTGACGCGCCGCGGCGGGTGCGGGAACCGACCCGCACCCGCCGCGCGCCGCCTCACCTGATGGGCCGGTGCAGGTTCTCCTTCTGCGACGGGCCGGGCGTCGCGTCCGCGATCCAGGGGCCGTCGCCCGAGGGGTCGACGACGCCCTGCTCCAGCCACTCGTAGCCGCCGGCCAGGACGTTCTCGACCACCTTGCGGTCGAGGTCGTCGGTGTTGGTCCACAGCCGGCCGAAGAGCTCGTCGACGCGGATGCGGGACTGGCGGCAGAAGGCGTCGGCGAGCTGGTACGCCTCACGGCCGTGCTCGCCCCGGCTGCGCAGGAGTTCGGCCCGGACGCACGCCGCGCTCATCGCGAACAGCTCGGCGCCGATGTCCACGACCCGGCCCAGGAAGCCCTGTTTGGTCTCCATCCGGCCCTGCCAGCGGGACATCGCGTAGAAGGTGGACCGGGCCAGTTTGCGGGAGGTGCGCTCGACGTAGCGCAGGTGCGTCGAGAGGTCGATGCCGTGCTTGAACTCCCCGTACGACGCCGGGAGCTGGCCCGCTCCCGCGACCAGTTTCGGCAGCCACTTGGCGTAGAAGACGCCCGCCTGCGCGCCCGCCTTCGCCTTGTCCTGGAGGGACTTGTCGGGGTCGATCAGGTCACCGGCGACCGAGAGGTGGGCGTCGACCGCCTCGCGGGCGATCAGCAGGTGCATGATCTCCGTCGATCCCTCGAAGATGCGGTTGATCCTCAGGTCCCGCAGCATCTGCTCGGCGGGCACCGCGCGCTCGCCGCGCGCCCGTAGCGACTCGGCGGTCTCGAAGCCGCGGCCGCCCCGGATCTGGACCAGTTCGTCGGCCATCAGGCAGGCCATCTCCGAGCCGTAGAGCTTGGCGAGGGCGGCCTCGATGCGGATGTCGTTGCGGTCCTCGTCGGCCATCTGGGACGACAGGTCCACCACGGCCTCCAGGGCGAAGGTGGTGGCCGCGATGAACGCGATCTTCGAGCCGACCGCCTCGTGCCGCGCGACCGGCTTGCCCCACTGCTCACGGGCGGCCGACCACTCCCGGGCGATCTTCAGGCACCACTTCCCGGCGCCGACGCACATCGCGGGCAGCGACAGCCGGCCCGTGTTCAGCGTGGTGAGCGCGATCTTCAGGCCCGCGCCCTCGGGGCCGATCCGGTTGGCGGCCGGTACGCGGACCCGGTGGAAGCGGGTGACTCCGTTCTCCAGTCCGCGCAGGCCCATGAAGGTGTTGCGGTTCTCCACGGTGATGCCCTCGGAGGCGGCCTCCACGACGAACGCCGTGATACCGCCCTTGTGCCCCTCGGACTTCGGCACGCGGGCCATCACCACCAGCAGATCGGCGACGACGCCGTTGGTCGTCCAGAGCTTCACGCCGTCGAGGACGTAGTCGTCGCCGTCCGGGACCGCGGTGGTGGCGAGGCGGGCCGGGTCGGAGCCGACGTCCGGCTCGGTCAGCAGGAAGGCGGAGATGTCGGTGCGGGCGCAGCGGGGCAGGAAGACGTCCTTCTGCTCCTGGGTGCCGAAGATCTTCAGCGGCTGGGGCACGCCGATCGACTGGTGCGCGCTCAGCAGCG
Organism: Streptomyces sp. NPDC002309; assembly: GCF_053593375.1. NCBI lineage: Bacteria > Bacillati > Actinomycetota > Actinomycetes > Kitasatosporales > Streptomycetaceae > Streptomyces > Streptomyces sp. NPDC002309. Next base: position 5,286 of record NZ_JBSFCI010000039.1, read on the forward strand.
CGCCGACGGCCGGGTTGGCGGAGCCGACCAGGGCGAGGGCCTTGTTGTAGTACACCTGCGTCAGGCCCAGGCCGCCGTACTTCGTGTCGATCTTCATGCCGAGGGCGCCGAGCTCCTTGAGCCCGTCGATGACGTCGTCGGGAATCCGCGCGTCGCGCTCGATGGTGGCGGAGTCGATCTTCGTCTCGCAGAAGTCGCGAAGCTTGGTGAGGAACTCCTCGCCGCGCTGCGCGTCCTCGTCGGGCGGCAGCGGGTGGGGGTGGATGAGGTCGAGGCGGAAGCGCCCGAGGAACAGTTCCTTGGCGAAGCTGGGCTTGCGCCAATCCTGTTCCCGGGCCGCCTCGGCCACCTGACGGGCCTCACGTTCGGTGACGGTGGGTCGGGGGGTGGGAGCTGCGGACATGACGCTCACCTCGCCGTGAAGAGGGATCAAGGTCCGTATCGGTTACCGACGGGTGCTACCCGTTCGTATGTACCCGATCCCGGACGGGGCCACCACCCCGCGCGCAACGCTTCGTCCCGATGCCGGCGGAGTCAGGGGCCTGTCGACGTGCCCCGGCCCTGGTGGTCCTCGCCTCCGGGGACCACCGCGGGCGCCGCCGGCGCGCTTGCGCCGGTCGGGTGTACGGGTGATGGGCCGGGGTGCCCGGGTCAGCCGGCGCCCGGACGGAGACCCGCGTCGCGGGCGAGGAGGGCCGCCTGGACGCGGTTGTCGCAGTCGAGCTTGGTCAGGATGCGGCTGACGTACGTCTTCACCGTGGCCTCGCTCATATGCAGCCGGGCGCCCGCGTCGGCGTTGGACAGGCCCTCGCCGAGCAGGGCCAGCACGTCGCGCTCCCGAGCGGTCAGGCCGGCCAGCCGGCGCCGGGCCTCCTCACCACGGGCGGCGGCACCCGGGGACGCCAGGGTGTCCACCACGTGGCGGGTGGCCGCCGGTGAGAGGTAGGCGTCGCCGGCGGCCGCCGCGCGGACCGCGTGGATCAGCTCCTGCGGCGCGGAGTCCTTCAGCAGGAAGCCCGCGCCGCCGTGACCGAGCGCGCGCAGCACGTTGTCGCGCTCGCCGAAGGTGGTCAGGATCAGCACCCGTACGTCCGGCGCGACCCGGCCCAGCTCCGCCAGTGCCGTCAGCCCGTCCATCACCGGCATCTGGATGTCCAGCAGCGCCACGTCGACCGCGGTGCCCCGGGCGGTCTCCACCGCCGCGCGCCCGTCACCCGCCTCGGCGACGACGTCGATGTCGTCGGCCGAGGTGAGGATCATCCTGATGCCGGCCCGTATGAGCGGCTCGTCGTCGGCGACGAGGACCCGGATCACGCGGCCTCCTGCGCGGTGTCGGTCGGAAAGCGGATGGCGGAGCCCCGCCATCATGCCGTGCTCCGACCGGCCTTGCCGTGCTCCGGCCGCACTTGCCGTGCCTCGGACCGCGACGGCCGCGGCGGCCTCAGCGGTCCCCCGGTGTCTACTCGGACGCGAACCTCGCCTTGTCCACCAGTGCGCCGTCGCGGAAGCAGAACCGGTACACCTTCTCGACGTCCTCGGACCAGAAGTGACGGCACGTCGCCCCCACGGGCGGCGGCGGGCCCTCGCTCTCCATCCCGGCGGTCAGCACCGAGTCCCCCTCGGGCAGCTTGTCCCGCACGGCCGCCTCGGAGTCGCCGAGCCGCACGGACTCGTAGACGCTTCTCGGGATCGTGGCGCTCTCCACGTCGTCCATCAGGGCGACGACTCCCCAGACCCCCAGGGCGACGATGCCCGCGACGACGACGAAGGCGGTGACGGCGCAGCCGATGGCCACGTTCTTCTTTCTGCTCATGATGGCGGCGAACTCCCCTTGCGGATCGGACCGGTCGATGACCGCTCCACCGTCGCCCGCCGCGCCCGGCCCTCGCTGCCCCCGGAAGTCGTCCTCCGTGTCGACGGAAGTCGCCTCCCTCCGGGCCGCGGCGGGATCGGTCTCCGGGCTGCCGTAGGGCAGCACGCCCGCCACCCGGAAGCCGCCGTCGGCCGTGGGGCCCGTGTGGACCATGCCCCCGACGAGCCGGGCCCGTTCCCGCAGGCCCGCCAGGCCCTGGCCGCCGCTCACCGCGTGCGGGGCGGCCGAAGTACCGCCCGGGACGGGCCCGTTGGCCACCTCCACCAGCAGGCTGTCCGGCTCGTAGCGCAGCGCCACGGTGATCGGGGCGCCCGGCGCGTGCTTGTGGGCGTTGGTCAGGCCCTCCTGGGCTATCCGGTAGGCCGCGTGGTCGGCGGCCGGCGCCAGCGGCCGGACGTCACCGGAGCGGCGCAGTTCGACGGCGGCCCCCGCGGCGCGGGACGACTCGACCAGGCCGTCGACGGCGCCCACCACGCGCCCGGCCGGGCGCCCCACGTCCGGGTCGGCTGCGGCGTCCGGCGGTCCCCCGGCGCCCTGGGCGCCGTACGCCCCGTCCTCCTCCTCACCCGGTTCGCGCTCGTCCCGGTCCTCGTGCAGGATGCCCACGGCCTCGCGCAGCTCCCGCATCGCCGCCACGGACGCCTCCCGCAGGATCCGCACCCCCTCCCGCTGCCGGTCGTTCAGGTCGGTGGCGACCTCCAGCGCTCCGGCGTGCACGGAGATCAGGGCGAGTTGGTGGCCGAGGCTGTCGTGCATGTCCTGGGCGATGCGATGGCGTTCCAGCAGCCGGGCCTGCCGTGCCACCATCCGCTGCTCACGCACGAGTTGGGCGTTGTGGCGGCGCAGGGCGTCGAGCAGGGCGTGGCGCTGCGCCCGGTAGCGTGCCGCCAGCCCCGGCACGATCGCCAGCGTCAGGAACATCACCGCGCTCAACGCGCCCGTGGTGGACAGGGACAGCGCGGAGTCGGCGTCGATCTCGTTGCGGGCGGTGAGCGCCACATGCAGCACGAACGCGACGGCGTACGCGGCGAGGGCGCGCCCGGGCTTCATGATGCGGCTGCCCGCCGACCAGCTCGCGTAGACCAACAACGGTGTCGCCGCGACCAGTTCGCCGGCCATGGCGGCCGACACGACCAGCACCGTCGCGGGCAGGGAGCGCCGGACGAGCGACAGCGCCGCGACCACCGCGGCCACGGCGAAGGCCCGGAGCCCGAGCCCGGTCTCCGCGGCGCCGAACAGCCCCGCGAGCCCGGCGAGGACGACGGTGAGCACGCTCTCCCCGGCGATCCGCCCGCCGCTCCAGGGGGACGCGGCGGCGAGCCGGGACCGCAGGGGCCGTGCGGCGAGGGCGATGTCTGCTGCTTCCACGGGCAGACGATAGGCAGCGGCCGCGGGCGCGCGCATCATCCCTTCGTCGCGGCCGGGCGCGACTTCGGAGGACTGACGCGGCCCGCGGGAGGCGGTGAGGATGGCACGGCCGGCCGGAGGACGGGACGACGGCCTGACGGCGGACCCGGAGAGGGAGCGGAACAGTGGACGACACGGCGCGAACACGGACTCACGAGCGTTTCACCGTGCGGCAGAAGGTGACCCTCATGGTCAACCGGTACGTCGTGACGGAGACGGGACCGGACGGCTCCGAGGGCAGGGTGGTCGCCTTCGCCGAGCAGAAGCGGATGACGCTCAAGGAGCGGATGACGTTCTACGCCGACGAGTCGAAGGACCGCGTCCTGTTCACCGCCGAGGCCCGTCAGGTCCTCGACGTCGGCGCCGTCTACGACGTGCGGGACGGGGCGGGCGCGACCGTGGGTTCGTTCCGCAAGAAGTTCGCCGCCTCGTTGCTGCGCTCCACCTGGGACCTGGAGATGCCGGGCTCGCTCGACGCGACCGGACGCGAACGCAGCCGGTTCGTGGCGGTGCTGCGCCGCGTCTGGGGGGTACTGCCGCTCGACTTCGTGCCGTTCGCGTGGCCGTACCACTTCGACTTCACCTCGGGCGGCGGTGAGCCGGTGATGTCGGTCGAGAGGAAGTTCGGCCTGCGCGACCGCTACGTCCTCGACATCGCCTCCCCCGGCCTCGACGCCCGCCTGGCCATCGCGCAGGCGGTGGCCCTGGACGCGCTCCAGTCCCGGTGACGGGGGACGCCCGTCCTCAGAGCATCAGCTGGTCGATGGTGAGCGGAAGGGACCGCAGCCGACGGCCGGTGGCGTGGTGGATCGCGTTGCCGATGGCCGCCGCCAGACCGACCAGGCCGACCTCGCCGACCCCCTTGGTGCCCGCCGACGAGGCGCGGTCGGGTTCGCCGCAGAAGATGACGTCGATCTCGGGGATGTCGGCGTTGACCGGCATCAGGTAGTCGCCGAAGGTGGCGTTGGCGATGCGCCCCGTGCCGGCGTCGGTCGCGGTCTCCTCGAACATGCCCTGGCTGATGCCTCCGACGGTGCCGCCGATGATCTGGCTCCTCGCGGTCTTCTCGTTGAGGATGCGCCCTCCGTCGATGGCCGTGACGACGCGTGCCACCCGCAGCAGGCCCAGCTGGGGGTCGACGCGCACCTCGACGAACTTGGCGCCGAAGGCCCCGGCGGGGGCCATGCCGATCTCCTCGGCCACCGGTGGGGTGTAACGGCCGTCCGCGCTGAGCTCCTCCAGGCCGTGCCGGGCGAGGATGTCGACGAAGGCCTCGCCCCGGTCCGGGGCGTCGACGCGGTACAGCCGTCCTCCGCCGACCGCGACATCCGCGGCGGCGGCACCGCGCAGCGGGGACGCCTCGTCGTCGTGCACCACGTCGAGGAACTCCTGGACGAGTCCGGAGCAGGCGATCTTGACCGCGCCGGACAGCGCACCGGTCAGCCCGGACCCGCCCGCCATGGGCGCGTAGGGCATGTCGGAGTCGCCGAGGTCGAAGCGGACCTTGCCGATCTCCAGTCCGAGCAGTTCGGCCGCCAGCTGTGTCATGACCGTGTAGGTGCCGGTGCCGAGGTCGGTGGCGGCGCTGCGCACATAGGCCGAGCCGTCGCGGCGCAGCGACGCCCGTGCCTGGCAGGGGCACTGGAAGAAGGGGAAGGCCCCGGCCGCCAGCCCGTACCCGACGAGCCACCGGCCGTCCCGCATCGAGCCGATCTCCGGCCTGCGCAGCGACCAGCCGAAGCGTTCCGCGCCCAGGGTGAGGCACTCGCGCAGCGCGTTGCTCGACCAGGGCAGTCCCAGGACGGGGTTGATCTCGGCGAAGTTGCGCAGCCGGAACGCCAGCGGGTCCATGCCGATGGCGTGGGCGGCCTCGTCGATGGCGGACTCCAGGGCCCAGCTGCCCTGCGCCTCGGCAGGCGCTCGCATGGAACCGGGGCACGGGATGTTCAGCCTGGCCTGCCGGTCCCGCGTGCGGGCGTTGGGGCAGGCGTAGGCGACCGCCGAGCCGAAGGACACCGGTTCCCAGTCCTCGTCCTCCATGGTCACCGACGAGATGCTGTGGTGCTCGACCGCGGTGAGGGCGCCGGAGCGGGTGACGCCGATCTTGATCTGCTGCACGCTGTCGGGGCGGTGCCCCACGGAGCTGAACATCTGGGGCCGGGTCAGGACCAGCTTCACCGGGTGCCTGACCTCGCGGGCGGCCAGCACGGCCAGGATGGTGTGGGACCACACACGCAGGCCGGCGCCGAAGCCGCCGCCGATGAAGGGGACGAGGACCCGGATTCCGCTCTCCGGGATCCCGAAGATCTGCGCGATGGACGTGCGCACGTTGTGCGGCCACTGCGTGGAGTCGTGGATGGTGACCGAGTCGCCGTGCCAGGCGGCGACGGTGGCCATCAGACCGAGCGGGTTGTTGGTGTTGTCCGGAGTGGTGTACCGCCCCTCGATCACCACGTCGGCCTCGGCGAAACCGGCCTCGACGTCGCCGCGTTCGTGGTCCAGGCCCCACGGGTCGTCCACGATCTGCGCCCGGGGGTCCTCCGTGTCGAGCAGCGGCTGGGCGGCGGCGTCGTACTCGACACGCACGAGGGACGCCGCGTACCGGGCCTGCTCCGGGGTGTCGGCCACGACGACCGCGACATGCTGGCCGTGGTGCAGGATCCGGTCGTCCTGCATCGGAGTCGGCACGGACGGCCCGAGCAGGGTCATCGGCCCGCGCTCCAGGTGCGGCGCGGTCAGGTGGGTGATGACCGTGAGGACACCCGGGGCGGACTGCGCCTCGGAGGCGTCGATGGCGCGGATGCGTCCGGCGGCGACGGTGCTGCCGACCAGGGCCGCGTGCACCATGCCGGGATAGCTGAAGTCGTTGGGGTAGTTCGCCGCCCCGGTGACCTTCAGCGGCGCGTCGACGCGGTCGATGCCTTCGCCGATCATCGGCGGGCGCGTTTCGACGGTGGTCATGAGGGTGCTCCCACGACAGTCTCGAGGGTGCGCACCAGGGTGCGCTTGGCGAGTTCCACCTTGAACGCGGTGCCCGGCAGGGTCCGGGCGCCTTCGAGGGCCGCCTCCGCCGCCGCCCGGAAGGTGTCGTCGTCGGCCGCCGCTCCCCGCAGCACCGCTTCGGCGCACCAGGCCCGCCAGGGGATCGTGCCGACGCCGCCGAGGGCGATCCGGGCCTCGCGGACGGTGTTGCCGTCCATCTCCAGGGCGACGGCCGCCGAGGTCAGGGCGAACTCGTAGGACACACGGTCACGCACCTTGATGTAGTGCGACCTGGTTCCCCGCGGCAGCAGCGGGATCTCCACCTCGGTGATCAACTCACCGTGGTGCAGGACGTTCTCGATGTCGGGCGTCGTGCCGGGCGGCAGGTAGAACTGCGTCAGCGGAATGGGCCGGGGGCCGTCCTGGCCCTGGACGTGGACGATCACGTCGAGCGCCACGAAGGGGACCGCGACGTCCGACGCGTGCAGCGCGATGCAGTGCTCGCTCGTGCCCAGGATGGCGTGCATGCGCTGGATGCCGGTGATCGCCGCGCAGCCCGACCCGGGGTCGCGCTTGTTGCAGGCGCCCACGGTGGGGTCGCGGAAGTAGCGGCACCGGGCGCGCTGGAGAAGGTTGCCGCCGATGGTGGCCATGTTCCGCAGCTGGGTGGAGGCGCCGAGCAGCAGTGCCTCCCGCACGAACGGCAGCCGTTCCCGGAGCACGGCGTCCGCCGCTAGCTCCTCCATCGTCGTGAGGGCTCCGACGTGCACCGACGCCTCGGTGTGCATGATGCCCCGGAGCGGCAGCCTGGTGATGTCCACCAGCCGGTCGGGGTGCAGGACACCGTCCTTCATCAGATCCAGCTGTGTGGTGCCGCCGGCGAGGAAGGACGTCCGCGGATCAGCGGTCACCGCCGCCACCGCCTGGTCGGACTCGGTGGCCCGGACGTACTCAAAGGGACGCATCGTCACCCTCCGCCACGACTTCGCGAATGGCGGCGCAGATATTCGGATAGGCGCCGCATCGGCAGATGTTCCCGCTCATGAATTCGCGGATGTCCTCGTCCGTCCCCGCGCGGCCCTCGGCCCGCAGACACACCGCGGACATGATCTGCCCGGGCGTGCAGTATCCGCACTGGAACGCGTCGTGCCGCGCGAACGCCGACTGCATCGGATGCGGCTGACCGTCGTCCCCGAGTCCCTCGATCGTGGTGATCTCACGGCCGTCGTACTGGGCCGCCAGCGCGAGACACGACACGATGCGCTTTCCGTCCACGAGGACGGTGCAGGCACCACAGGCCCCCTGGTCACACCCCTTCTTGGCACCCGTGAGACCGAGATGGTCACGCAGGGCGTCGAGAAGCGTCACACGTGAGTCGAATCGCAGCTGATAGGAGTCGCCGTTGACATTCAGGATGACGTCCACGCCCGGGAGTTCCGGCGTCGCTTCGCTGGGGCGCGTCGTGATGTCGACATGCTTCATAGCGCCTCGATCCGCTCGATCCTGCGCAGGGCGATATGACGGGGCGCCTTCTGGTGCAAAGCGCCATTAGACGATGCTAGAACCGGCCCCGGCGGCTCGCCATTCAGGGAACGGGGTCCGTCGTCGGCGGCGATCGTCTCAGAGCGCTGTGGCGGGCCAGTCGAGAGCCGGGCCCCGATGACCGCGGTCTGGAGCATGTAGCGGTGGGCGGAGTCGGCCGGGTGGGCGCCCATGAGCTTGTGGACGCTTTCGAGCCGGTAGGTCAGGGCGCGCACGCTGAGGGACAGACGGCGGGCGGTCTCGGCGGCGACGCAGCCGGGGTCGAAGTGGGCGGTGAGGTGTCGAGTGTCGAGAGGGGGTGGGCGCCGCCGCGTGCCGCCGTCAGAGGGCCGGGAGTGTGGGCGACCAGGTCGGCCATGGCCTGTCGGTCAGGGGCAGGACGGGGTGGACGAGGAGGTCGGCGCTGCGCAGGACGACGGGCGCTTCCAGGTCCAGGCGCTCGGCGAGTTCGAGGGCGTTGAGGGCTTCCTCGTAGGAATGGACGCCCCTCGCCGGGGCCGGGCTGGGGCCGCCCGATGGCGACCCTGCCGCCGTCCGTGGCGGCATGGGCCTGCTTGGCGGAGAACGTGAGGACCTCGTCCTGGTACCCCGGTGCGATGCACAGCAGTCGGCCGTCCTTGGTGGTGAGCAGGATGCTGCGCTCACCGAAGCGGGCGATGAGGGCCCGTTCCACCTGCCGGGGTACCGGGTCGCCCTCGTCGTAGGGGACCGAACCATAGGCGACGGCGACCGCGTGCGCGTGGGACAGTCGCAGGCCGAAGCGCTCGGCGAGTCGGCCCAGGTCGCTGCGGCCGTAGAGGAGATCGTCGATGAACTCCCGGCGGACCGCCGCCTCCTGGCGCACCGCCGGACGCCGAGCACGCTCGTAGCCCTCCGCGAAGGCGTCGATCACCTGCTGCACCGCGGCGAGGGCACGGTCGGCTGTGCCCGAGGCTCCAGGCGGCGCGCCCCGCCGTCACATGTGCGCTGACCAGGCCGCGCAGACCGTGCCCGGCCTCCACGGCGTGCTCGCCCGGGGCGCGCCTCGAAGCGATCTCGTCGCGTGTGAGACGTCGTCCGGTGGCCGATACCTCCGCCAGGATCTGGGCATAGCCGCTCAGATACCGCTCGTGTCCTTGCCTGCCCGTCACCTGGTCCGCCGCTTCCCTGACGCACCGGTGCGGACTTCGCTGGCCCACCGGGCAGGCGGAACCTACTCGACGCTGCCGGGAACCGGCGATGGCAGGAGCCTCCGCGCCGCGGGCCCTGTCCACCACTCCCGACTGTTGGCCCGGACGGGCACTGTGCGGAGTCGCGACCAGGTATCAGGGCGGGGACGCAGACTACGGACAGAGGTCGTTGCGGACTCGAATCGGCTTAGGAGTGGCAACAGATTGCACACACTTCGACCACTGCCGAGGGGGCCGTGAGGCCTCCGGGGGACGTACACCGTGACCGTGACGCCTCGACAGACTGCAATCTTGGAATGAGTTATCCGGAAATTGCGGCCGTTCTCTGCTGCGGCTCGCCTTGCGGAGCCACCTTTTCGGAGTCCGATCCGGGCTCACATATCGCGTTGACGGGTCCCCATCAGCTACGTACGGTTTGCGTCTGGTCGAGGCCGAGCGGTAAGGCCCAACTCACCATCCCTGGGGGGATCCCATGAACTGGTTCATCACTGCCCTCAAGAAGTACGCGGTGTTCAGCGGGCGCGCGCGCCGCAAGGAATACTGGATGTTCTTCCTGTTCTACATGATCCTCGCCGTCGCGGCGGCGATCATCGACGTGCTCATCAACATGCAGATCGTCAGCCTCGTGCTGGCGCTCGGGCTCTTCCTGCCCTCCTTGAGCATCACGATCCGACGCCTGCACGACACCGACCGTTCGGGCTGGTGGATCCTCATCGGCCTCATCCCGCTCGTCGGCGGGATCGTCCTGCTGGTCTTCGCCTGCACCGACGGCAAGCCCGGCGACAACAAGTACGGCCCGAACCCCAAGGACGTGCCGGCCCACGCCTGACGTACGCACGCCCAGCGCAAAGCCGCCCGGTACATCGGGCGGCTTTGGCGTTTCGGACAACCGGCCGTTCGAGGGCACGGCACACATCGCCGTCAAAGACCGCCCCTTCCGGAGGCGAAGCCCGATGCGAGGAAGGCTGAGGCGACCGTGCTCGAAGGATGGTCGCCCAGGCAGTCTCACACCAACGGCAAAAGCAGCGCGGACAAAGGCGAATGAAGGGGACTCGTCAGGTCGAGGCTTTCACATCGACGACATGGATGTGCGAGCGACGACGCACGACGACGGCCGGAGCCCCCGCACAATCGGGCTCCGGCCGTCGGTTCGGGGAGGGTCAGAGCGCCAGGCCGGTGAGGACCAGGACGCGCTCGTAGGTGTAGTCGTCCATCGCGGAGCGCACGCCCTCGCGGCCCACGCCGGACTGCTTTGCACCGCCGTACGGCATCTGGTCGGCGCGGTAGGACGGGACGTCGCCGATGACGACACCGCCGACCTCCAGGGCGCGGTGGGCGCGGAAGGCGGCCTGGAGGTCGTGGGTGAAGACGCCCGCCTGGAGGCCGTACTTGGAGTCGTTGACGCAGGCCAGGGCCTCCTCCTCGCTGTCCACCTTCCGCACCGTCAGGACCGGTCCGAAGACCTCCTCGCGGGCGAGGGTGGCGTCGGCAGGCACATCGGTGAGGACGGTCGGCGCGTAGGAGGCGCCGTCGCGCTTGCCGCCGGTGAGCAGCTTGGCGCCCGCCCCGACCGCCTCGTCGACCCAGGACTCGACGCGCCGGGCGGCGTCCTCGCTGACCAGCGGGCCGACGTCCGTCCCGGCGTCCGCCGGGTCGCCGCTCACCTGGGCCGCGACGGCGGCGACGATGCGCGGCAGGAGACGGTCGTACACGGCCGCGTCGGCGATCACGCGCTGCACCGAGATGCAGGACTGGCCGCCCTGGCCGTTGGAGAACATCGCGATGCGGTGCGCGGCCCAGTCGAGGTCCTCGTCCGAGGCCCAGTCGGCGAGGACGACGGCCGCGCCGTTGCCGCCCAGCTCCAGGGTGCAGTGCTTGCGCGGGACCGAGTCCATGATCGCGTAGCCGACCTTCTCGGAACCGGTGAAGGAGATGACCGGGAGGCGCTCGTCCTGGACGAGGGCGGGCATGGCCTCGTTGGGCACCGTGAGGATGCTCCAGGAGCCAGCCGGCAGCTCGGTCTCGGCGAGCAGGTCACCGATGATCAGGCCGGAGAGCGGGGTGGCCGGCGCCGGCTTGAGGATGATCGGGGCGCCGGCGGCGATGGCCGGGGCGATCTTGTGGGCGCACAGGTTCAGCGGGAAGTTGAACGGGGCGATACCGAGGACGACACCCTTCGGGAAGCGCCGGGTCAGGGCGAGGCGGCCCTGGCCGCCGGGGTCGGTGTCGAGGCGCTGCGCCTCCCCGCCGTTGAAGCGGCGGGCCTCCTCGGCGGCGAACCGGAACACGGACGCGGCACGGCCCACCTCGCCGCGCGCCCACTTGATCGGCTTGCCGTTCTCGGCGGAGATCAGCTGGGCGATCTCCTCCGTGCGCTCGACCAGGCGCCTGCTGACGTGGTCGAGGGCGGCGGCCCGGACGTGCGCCGGGGTGGCGGCGAACTCGTCCCGCACGGCGTACGCGGCGGCCACGGCCTCCTCGACCTGCGCGGCGGTGGGCACGCTGACCTGGCCGACGAGCCGGCCGTCCCACGGGGAGGTGACGTCGAAGCTGTCCTGGCCGGTGGCCGGGCGGCCGGCGAGCCAGAAGGCGTGGGTGGCGGTCATATGAGTCCCGGCCCTTCCGCGTTGAGGTGTGCGAGGTGTGCGAGGTGTGCGAGGTGTGCGAGGTGTTCGGAGTTCCGCGCTCCGGGTCAACGGTAGGTGTGAGGCGCGAGGGCCGCGGTTGTCCGATCCGTAGCAGTGGCGGACCGGGGCACGCCGGATTGGACTGCCTCAGCACCGACAGGCCGGGTACGCCCGATCGAACCGCCACAGCACCGAGGGCACGGAGACACCCCATCGGACCGCCGTCCTGGGGTCGCCCTGGGGTCGCACAGGGCCTGCCCCGCATCGACGACGCCGATGCGGGGCTCCCGCCGACGTCACTCCGCCGACGTCGCCTTCAGCGCCAGCCACAGCTCCATCCGCACGTCCGGGTCGTCCAGCGACCGGCCGAGGATCTCCTCCACCCGCCGCATCCGGTAACGCAGGGTGTGCCGGTGGACGCCGAGGTCGGCGGCGGCGGCGTCCCACTGGCCGTGCCGGGACAGCCAGGCGCGCAGGGAGGCGACCAGGTCCCCGCGCCCGGTGGCGTCGTGCTCGTGCAGCGCGCGCAGCAGCCCGTCCGCGAAGGCCCGCACCGCGTCGTCGGCGAGGAGCGGCACGACCGACCCCGCCGCGAGCTGCTCGTGCTCGACCAGCACCCGGCCCCGTCGCCTGGCCACCGAGAGCGCCTGCTCGGCCTGCTTGTAGGCGGCGGCCGCCGCGACGGGGCCGGCCGGCGCGGAGAGGCCGACGACGAGATCGCCCTCCTCGCCCGCCGAGGGCTCCTGGCCCGCCCGCGCGGCCTCCCGTCCGGCCGCGTACTCGACGCACGCCCCGACGACGGCGCCCCCGTCCGCGGCCAGCACCACCAGCCGCTCCCCGTCGCCCTCGGGCACGGCCAGCACCGACTCCCCGGACCGGGCGGCGGCGGCCTCGACCGCCTCGGCGATGCCCGCGTGCCCCGAGGCGCAATCGGCGAGGACGATCCGGTACGGCGCGTCGAGGAGGCCGCCGTAGAGGTCACCGGCGACGGCGCGGGCGTGGTCGGGCTGACCGGCGAGGAGCATCCGCAGCACGGCCGCCCCGATCCGCTGCTCGGCGGCCTGCAGCGAGCGGGAGCGCTCGGTGGTCAGCGTGAGCAGGGCGATCGCGGAGTGGAGGGCGTAGCGCTCGGCGGTGCCGGGGGCGGCGGCGGTGCCGACGGCGAGGGCCGCGCGGGGGCGGCGGCCGGTGCCGATGGTGTGCAGCTCGACGCGGTCCTCGTGCTCGGGTCCGCCGACGACCGAGCTGGCGGGTGCGGCACGCTCCCGCAACCGCTCCACGTCCGCCGTGAGCCGGGCGGCCCGGCGGCCGGCCCAGTCCGGCACGGCGGCGACGACGGCACCGGTGGCGTCGTAGAGCGCCGCCCATCCATCGAGCTGCGCGGCGAGCACGGCGAGCAGTCCCTCGGGGCCCTCGTTCTGCGCCTGCCGGGTCAGCTCCCGCTGGGCGGCGAACCCCGCCGTCACCGCCCGGTACTGGTCGGCGGCGATGGCCGCCGACACGGCCTTGGTGATGGCGAGGAACGGGGTGCGGCGGGGCACCTCCAGCAGGGGCAGGCCCTCCTCCTCGGCCGCGTCGACGAGCGCCTTGGGGGTCTCGTCGTAGTTCACGCCGACGGCGAAGCCGAGACCGACGACCCCCGCACCGGCCAGTCGCTTCACGTAGCGGCGCATGGCCTGCGGGTCCTCGGCGTCCAGCTTGAGCGCGGTGATCAGCAGCAGCTCCCCGCCCTCCATGTAGGGCACGGGGTCGGCGAGCTCGCTGACGTGTGCCCAGCGCACGGGCACGTCGAGACGGCCCTCGCCCGCCCGCACGGTGAGCTTGAGCGCGGAGTGGTGGGCCAGGGAGGCGAGCGTGGGGGGCATGGTGCCTTCAGGTCGGGGGGTTTGCGCGGGTGCACGGAGATCGGCTGATCGTTGTGATCTTTTGGCCGCCACGTATGAACGACCTGTGTCGATTCTGCCTTACCGTACGGACCCGGCACCCCGGATTCCTCAGCCGCGCAGATCCACCAGCAGCGGCGGCGCGTGCTCCCCCTCGACGTTCGTCAGCGACAGCACGGCGTGCCCGGGCGGCACCGCGTGCGCCAGCTCGGACGCCGACCAGCGCTCCCGCTCGACCTGCCGGACGGTGACCGAGTCCGTGGTCACCGCCCTGCCCGTCACCAGCTTGCGCAACGCGTGCAAAGCCCGGGTCATCGGCTGGTCGGCGAAGACCGTGTGCTTGGCGACCTCCGTGGTCTCGACCCACTCGGCGCCCCATGCCTGGGCGAACCGGCTGCCGTCCCAGGTGGTGACGCCGCAGAAGGCCATGTGGCAGCCCACGGCACCGTAGAGGGGGCCGTGCAGCGCCTCGGGGACGTCGGCGACGGTACGCAGGGCGAGCAGCACTCCCGCGTTCTGCCCGCGCAGCCCCTGGACGCGGCGCACCGACCGGGCGGTGATCGCGCCGGTCGCGTCGTCGAGGATCAGACAGGCGAAGTGGGCGCGGTGGCCCTCCCGGACGACGGAGGTGAACTGGGCGAGGACCAGCCGGGTGATCAGCCGGCCGGCCTCCTCGTGCCCGCGCTCGGGCAGGTCGATCCGGACCCGCAGGGGGTGGTGGGCGACCGCGCGCAGCGAGAACGGGCGGCTCGGGCCGCCCCCGCCGAAGAAGTCGGCGAACACGGGCCGGTTCAGCAGCCCGAGCCGGTCGGCCAGGACCCGGCCCGCGTCGCCGGGCGCGCCGGTCTGGCGGACCCGTGCGTCGAATTCGCGGATCATGACATCGTTCCCGCTCGCCGCGAGTGCCTCCCGGAGCGCAGCCGACGCCGCACCCTCGCCTTCGAGCAGCTCCCGTAGTTCCGGCAGGGCGGGGAAGCGGCCGTGCACCGCGCGGTACGGGCCGAGCACCTGTGCGAGCGCGGTGGCGGCGCTCTGGGCGCCGACCGTGTCGAGGTCGCCGACCAGCGCCTCGGCGAGCACGGCGGCTGCTTCGTCCGGATCGTCGGACTCGGCGTACGGGTCGAGGTCGTGCACGGAGGAGGGGTCGCCGATCCGTACGATCACGTCGTAGGAGTCGTCCGCGCCGAGCGGGCGCCCGGCGGCGGAGACGGCGACGACGGCGCACCGGTTGGTGAGCGCCTGCAAGGCGAGTGCTTCCGTCACCCGTTCCACGAGACCGGAGGTCTTGCCGGACCCCGCGGGGCCGACGGCGAGCAACGAGGTGCCGAGCGCGTCGAGGGCGAGTGCGGCCTCGGCCTCGGCGTACGGCCGCGGGACCCCTCGGGTCGCCGCCCAGCGGCCGATGCGTACCTGTCCGGCGAGCAGGTCGTGCCGGGCGACGCGGCGGGGCAGGTCCCGGGCACCGGAGGGATGCGTCCAGGCGGCGCCCCCCTGGCGCAGCACGGTGTCGCGGAAGGCGTCCAGGTCGGCCCCGCGCCGCGCGAGGGCGAAGGCCTGCTCGACGCGGACGCAGTCGACGTCGTTCATTCGCCCGCCGGCGACCTCGGCGGTGAGCAGTTCCGCGGCCTCGTGCTGACCGGCGTCACGCAGGTCGGGCCACCGGGACCGGGGGCGGTCCGGCACGGGGGCGTCGGTGGTCCCGGTGGCGCCGGCCCGGCGGGCGGCCATCCGGTCCCGTGCGTACGCCCGCCAGGCACCGAGCCGGGCGAAGGGCAACAGGACGAGCACGGTGACCACCGCGTACAGCGCGTCGATGAAGAACGGCGAGGCCATCAGCTCGTAACTGCCGGAGATCAGCACGGTCAGCGAGAGCAGCGGGGCGACGACCGGCACCGGGGACCAGCCGACACCCGGAAAGGCGTCGGGGAACACCAGGGCGAGCGCGACGAGGGCGAGCAGGAGGGCGAGCAGCGCGCGGGCCGACTGCGACCTGCCGCCCACGTAGTGCCGGACGATCGCGCGCCAGCTCCCGAGCTTGGCCGTCGCGACGACCAGCAGGGCGAAGAGGATGCCGCTGTAGACCACCAGGGCCTCCGCGCCCGGTTTCTGCACCGCCCGGTCATCGAAGGCCTTGGGCGCGGCAAGGGTGCCGCCCCACCACCAGTCGCCCGGCGTGAACAGGCGCAGCGGAAGGTACTGGTACGGAAAGATCCCCCGCTGCAGCAGCGACCACACCGCGATGGCCAGCACCAGGGGGATCAGCATGCCCGCGAGCGTCACCGGAGCGAGCCTGCCGGTGGTGTCCGTCCTGGGCGGACGGTAGCCGTAGCGCCAGATGCCCGGCCCGGCGGCCGGGCGGGCCGCGTCGAGCCAGCCGACGACGGTGGACGCCGGCCGGGGAAGCTGCTGGGGCACGGGGGGCACGCCCGGTGCCCGGCTCGGTGGGGGCGGCATCGTGGGCGGCACGCGGTCGGCATGCGCTCCCCGCGCGTCCAGGTTCCCGTCGCTGTCCATCGCCCTTGCCCCCTGACCGGCCGCTCCGTCCACCATCAGCGAGTCAATCTAACGCCCTCGCAAGGGGAGTTCGGTGATCGCGCGCCGGGGTTCCTTCGGCGGTTTCCCGCCCCGTCATGTCCACCACGGACAAGCCGTCTCGGCGACACCGCCCACATGGAGCATGCCTCCACCCCATTCCCGGCCCTAGCCTGCGAAGAAACAAGGCAAGCGTCCGAAATCCCCACCCGGAACCTCCGGCTCTTCCGGAGCGGCCGGTATGCACGATCATCAGGGAGCCCTCATGACCGCAATCCCGCAGGAGCGCCGCGTCGTCACCGCCATCCCCGGCCCGAAGTCGCAGGAGCTGCAGGCCCGTCGTACCGCAGTGGTCGCCCAGGGCGTGGGCTCCGTACTGCCGGTCTTCACCGCGCGCGCGGGCGGCGGGATCATCGAGGACGTCGACGGCAACCGGCTGATCGACTTCGGTTCCGGCATCGCCGTGACGTCGGTCGGCGCGTCCGCCGAGGCCGTCGTACGCCGTGCGAGCGCCCAGCTCGCCGACTTCACCCACACCTGTTTCATGGTCACGCCGTACGAGGGTTACGTCGAGGTCGCGGAGGCGCTGGCCGAGCTGACGCCGGGCGACCACGCCAAGAAGTCCGCGCTGTTCAACTCCGGCGCCGAGGCGGTCGAGAACGCCGTCAAGATCGCCCGTGCGTACACCAAGCGCCAGGCCGTCGTCGTCTTCGACCACGGCTACCACGGCCGCACCAACCTCACGATGGCGCTGACCTCCAAGAACATGCCGTACAAGCACGGCTTCGGCCCGTTCGCGCCGGAGGTCTACCGCGTGCCGGTGGCCTACGGCTACCGCTGGCCGACCGGGCCGGAGAACGCCGGCCCGGAGGCCGCCAAGCAGGCCATCGACCAGATCAGCAAGCAGGTCGGCGCGGACAACGTCGCCGCGATCATCATCGAGCCGGTGCTCGGCGAGGGCGGCTTCATCGAGCCCGCCAAGGGCTTCCTGCCCGAGATCGTCAAGTTCGCGAACGACAACGGCATCGTCTTCGTGGCCGACGAGATCCAGTCCGGCTTCTGCCGCACCGGCCAGTGGTTCGCCTGCGAGGACGAGGGCATCGTCCCCGACCTGATCACGACCGCCAAGGGCATCGCGGGCGGTCTTCCGCTCGCCGCCGTGACCGGTCGCGCCGAGATCATGGACGCCGCGCACTCCGGCGGCCTGGGCGGCACGTACGGCGGCAACCCGGTCGCCTGCGCCGGCGCGCTCGGCTCGATCGAGACGATGAAGGAGCTGGACCTCAACGCCAAGGCGAAGAACATCGAGGCGATCATGAAGGCCCGCCTCGCCGCCATGGCCGAGAAGTTCGACGTCATCGGCGACATCCGGGGCCGCGGCGCCATGATCGCCATCGAGCTCGTCAAGGACCGCGCCACCAAGGAGCCCGCCGCGGAGGCCACCGCGGCACTCGCCAAGGCCTGCCACGCCGAGGGTCTGGTGGTCCTTACCTGTGGCACCTACGGCAACGTGCTGCGCTTCCTGCCGCCGCTGGTGATCGGCGAGGACCTGCTGAACGAGGGCCTCGACATCATCGAGCAGGCGTTCGCGCGCATCTGAGCACGGGGGCGTTCATCCAGCGCCCCACGGCAGGCCGTGTGAAGAACGTGTGCGAGGTGGATGGCGGGAAGGGAATCCGTCTGTCGCACCCGCTGAGCCTGTCGTAGGTTCTTCTCAGTTGAGAGATACACCCCCACCCGAGGGAAACCGCGGGTGACAGGGCGAGGCCTCCCCAGCTTCGACCTGGTCGTGCCCTCGCGCACACCCCGGAGCCCTCGGCTCCGGATCTCCTCACCGATCGGACGGTCGCCCGCCCCAAACCCCCCGGGGCGTGCGGCGTTCCGGTCCGGACGGCCGCCTGGGAGCGGTACGCCCCTGAAGGGCCGGCGCACACCCCCCCCTTGCGCCGGCCCTTCAGCGTGTGGCCGTCGAGCGTGTCCGGCGTCACCAGTGGTCCAGACCTGTGGTCGGCCCCGCCGACCCACCTGCGAAGCTTGTGCCCGTGCTTCCTCTGCTGCTCGCCCTGCCGGCCGTCCTCTTCGCGCTGATCACCTGGCAGGTCGTCGCCGACGGCCCGCTGGTCCGGCTGGACGAGCGGCTCAGCGGCGCGCTCGTCCGGCCGGACCGGCTCTCCGAGTTCCTCGCCGATCTCGGAAACGTCCAGGTGGCCGTCCCCGTCCTCGTCCTGGTCGCGGCGTACACCGCGCGGCGGGCCCGGCGGGCCGGGGCGGACCGCTGGTGGCTGCCGGGCACGGCCGCCGTCGTGCTGCTGGCCCTGGTGCCCGCCCTGGTGGTCCCCCTGAAGGAACTCACCGACCGTCCCGGCACGCCGGTGGTCCCGCCGGCCACCGGCTACTACCCGTCCGGCCACACCGCGACCGCCGCGATCGCCTACGGCTGCGCGGCCCTGCTCCTCCTCCCCCTGCTGCGCTCCACGGTCGCGCGCCGCGCGCTGCTCGGCGGCTGCGCGGCCGTGGTGCTCGGCGTCTCCTGCGGTCTGGTCCGCCGCGGCTACCACTGGCCACTCGACGTCGTGGCCAGCTGGTGCCTCTGCGCCGTGCTGCTCGTGGGTTACGTCGGACTGCTCAGCCGAAGTAGCCGTCGAACGTCCGCTGGAACTCCCAGTTCGAGAAGCGGTCCCAGTTGATCGACCACGTCATCAGGCCGCGCAGCGTCGGCCAGGTGCCGTGCGTGGCGTACGAGCCGCAGCCGACCCTCTTGGTCAGGCAGTCGAGGGTCTTGACGACCTCGGCGGGCGGGACGTGACCGTTGCCCGCGTTCACGGACGCGGGCATGCCGATCGCGATCTGGTCCGGGCGCAGCGGCGCGAAGACGTTGTTCTGGTCGCCGGCGACGGGGAAGCCGGTGAGCAGCATGTCGGTCATGGCGATGTGGAAGTCGGCGCCGCCCATGGAGTGGTACTGGTTGTCCAGGCCCATGATCGGACCGGAGTTGTAGTCCTGGACGTGCAGCAGGGTGAGGTCGTCGCGCATCGCGTGGATCACCGGGAGGTACGCGCCGGCCCTCGGGTCCTGCCCGCCCCACCTGCCGGTGCCGTAGTACTGGTAGCCGAGCTGGACGAAGAAGGTCTCCGGCGCCATGGTCAGCACGAAGTCGTCGCCGTACCTGGCCTTCAGGGACTTCAGCGCCGAGATCAGGTTCACGATCACCGGTGTCTTCGGGTTCTTGAAGTCGGTGTCGTCGGCGTCCAGGGACAGCGAGTGGCCCTCGAAGTCGATGTCCAGGCCGTCGAGTCCGTACTCGTCGATGATCCTCGACACGGACGAGACGAACATGTCCCGGGCGGCCGTGGTGGTGAGCCGCACCTGGCCGTTCTGGCCGCCGATCGAGATCAGCACCTTCTTGCCGGCCGCCTGCTTGGCCCGGATCGCCGCCTTGAACTCGGCGTCGCTCTCGACGTTCGGGCACTCGGCCACGGGGCAGCGGTCGAAGCGGATGTCCCCGGAGGTGACCGAGGTCGGCTCGCCGAAGGCCAGGTCGATGACGTCCCAGCTGTCGGGGACGTCGGCGAGGCGGGTGTAGCCGGAGCCGTTGGCGAAACTGGCGTGCAGATAGCCGACCAGGGCGTGCGGCGGCAGGCCCGGCGTGCCGCCACCGCCCTGTCCGGTCGTCGCGGTCACGGTCGCCGACCTCGCGGACTCGCCCGCGTCGTTGAGCGCGGCGACCTGGAAGGCGTACGCCGTCGACGGCGTGAGTCCCGACACCGTCGCCGAGGTCCCCGTGACCGTCTGGACCTTGGCCCCGTCGCGGTACACGGCGTAACCGGTCGCGCCGGACGCCGCCGTCCACGACAGCGAGACGCTGGTGGAGGTGACGCTGCCGGTCCTCAGACCCGTCGGCGGGGCGGGCGGCTGCCCGGGGTCCACGGCCGGTCCGACGAGGGTGATGTCGTCGGCGTGATAGGCGCCGGTGCCGTACCAGCCGTGCGTGTAGAGGGTGACGCGGGTGGTGGTCGGGCCCGTACGGAAGGTGGTGGTCAGCTTCTGCCAGTCAGGGGCGGACTGGGTCCAGGTGGAGACGTCGGTGGTGCCGGTGCCGGAGGCCCCGAGGTAGACGTAGGAGCCGCGGACGTGACCGCTGAGGGTGTACGAGGAGTCGGGGCGCACGGTCACCGTCTGCGCGCACCGGGCGTTGTCGCTGCCGGCCGGGGTCGCCTTCAGCGCGGAGGCGCCGCTGCGCACGGGTGAGCCGACGATCGTCCCGGATCCGGCGGAGCAGGTCCAGCCGTCGAGGCCGGACTCGAAGCCGCCGTTTCTGGCGAGGTCCGCGTCGGCCGCACGGGCGGCCGACGAGAGCGCCGTGACGCCGGACAGCGTCAGCGCCGCGGCGGCGAGCAGGGCGAGGGGTCGGAAGCGGTCCACAAGTGCCTCCAGGCAGGGGGGAATTGGAGGGTGGAGCGCCCACAATTTGGTCCAGACCAATTGCTCTTGTCAAGGGTTCCCGTCGGCTATGCCTCCCTCTCCCTCTCGATGGCCAGGCCCGCCGCCGCCTCGTGCATCGCCAGTTCCAGCAGGGCCGGGTCCGTCAGGGTGCCCGAGCCGTCCGGGGGGAACAGCCAGCGCACCCCGCCGGTCGCACGGCCCGGGTACGGGACGACGATCCAGGTGCCGGCCCCGGCGGTGCGGATGCCCGTGCCGATCCATCGCGACGCCGTGCCGGGCGGCACGAAGAACCCCATCCGGGCGTCGCCGAAGTCGACCAGCACCGGGCCGGGCTGGTCGAGGATGCGGGTGAGGACGTCGAGCGTGGGATAGCCGAGCTCGCCCGGCAGGATCAGCACGTCCCAGGCCCGGCCCGCGGGCAGCAGCGCGACCCCCAGGGGGCTGCGCTCCCATTCCCACCGGCAGGCCTCGGGGTCCGGTGCCACGGATGCGAGCCACTCGACCGCCGTCTTCGCCCCAGTCATGAGAAGACCTCCCTCGTTACGCGTCGACGCTGGTCGCGTCACGGGAGAGAGGGAGGTCTGGCCCAGGCATTACGCGGGTTCCGGCACCCCGTTCGAGTGAACCGGATCACACCTCAGCTGTCGAAGCCGAGCCCCGCCCGGTCCATGGCGCGCAGCCACAGATTGCGCCGGCCGCCATGGGCGTCCGCCCTGGCCAGCGACCACTTGGTGAGCGCGATGCCGGCCCACGCGAACGGCTCCGGCGGAAAGGGCAGCGGCTTCCTGCGCACCATCTCCAGCTCCGTGCGCTCGGTCCGCTCCCCCGCCAGCAGGTCCAGCATCACGTCGGCGCCGAAGCGGGTCGCGCCCACGCCGAGGCCCGTGTAGCCCGCCGCGTAGGCGACCTTGCCGTCGTGCGCCGTGCCGAAGAACGCCGAGAAGCGCGAGCAGGTGTCGATCGCGCCGCCCCACGCGTGGGTGAAGCGGACGCCCTCCAGCTGGGGGAAGCAGGTGAAGAAGTGCCGGGCGAGCCTGGCGTAGGTCTCCGGGCGGTCGTCGTACTCGGCGCGCACCCGGCCGCCATAGGGGTAGACCGCGTCGTAACCGCCCCACAGGACGCGGTTGTCGGCGGACAGCCGGAAGTAGTGGAACTGGTTGGCGCTGTCGCCGAGGCCCTGCCGGTTCTTCCAGCCGATCACGCCGAGCTGCCCGGCGGTGAGCGGCTCGGTCATCAGGGCGTAGTCGTAGACCGGCACGGTGTACGGGCGGACCCGCTTGACGAGGCTCGGGAAGATGTTCGTGCCGAGGGCGACCTTGCGGGCGCGTACCCGGCCGTAGGGGGTGCGTACGGCCATTCCGGCGCCGTACGGCCTCAGGGTGAGCGCGGGGGTGTGCTCGAAGACGCGCACGCCGAGGTCGAGGCAGGCGCGCTTGAGGCCCCAGACGAGCCGGGCGGGGTTGAGCATGGCGACGCCGCGGCGGTCCCACAGCCCGGCCCGGAACGTCGGCGAGTCCACCTGGGCCCGTACCGCCTCGGCGTCCAGGAACTCCACGCCGTCCGCGAGGCCCGCGCGCTCCGTCTTCTCGTACCACTGGCGCAGTTCGCGCGCCTGATGAGGCTCGGTGGCGACGTCGAGCTCGCCGGTGCGCTCGAAGTCGCAGTCGATGGCGTACCGGGCGACCGCCTCCTCGATGCCGTCGAGGTTGCGGTCACCCAGCTCCTGGAGCTTGTGGATCTCACCGGGCCAGCGGGTCAGTCCGTTGGGCAGGCCGTGGGTGAGGGAGGCGGCGCAGAAGCCGCCGTTGCGGCCCGAGGCGGCCCAGCCCACCTCGCGGCCCTCCAGCAGGACGACGTCCCGTCCGGGGTCGCGCTCCTTGGCGTTCAGCGCGGTCCACAGGCCGCTGTAGCCGCCGCCGACGACCAGGAGGTCGCAGGTCTCGGCGCCGGTCAGCGCGGGTTCGGGGCGGGGCCTGCCGGGGTCGTCCAGCCAGTACGCGACCGGCTGGGCTTCGGAAAGGGACTTCGTCCAGTTGTCGTTGCCACGGCTCATGGCGCTCGGGGCCATGATTCCAACTCCCTACAAGTAAGTTCCTGAGAATTCTTTTCTGAGAACGCGTTCCTGATAGTGCGTCAGGCCTTCTGGCGCTTTCGGCGGCTGCCGAGGGCCATGGAGGCCAGTACGAACAGTACGGCGATGACGAACATGGCCGTACCGATGACATTGATCTGAACGGGCGTTCCGCGCTGGGCCGAGCCCCAGACGAACATGGGGAAGGTGACGGTCGAGCCCGCGTTGAAATTGGTGATGATGAAGTCGTCGAAGGAGAGGGCGAAGGCCAGCAGCGCGCCCGCGGCGATTCCGGGGGCCGCGATCGGCAGCGTGACCCGGACGAAGGTCTGGAAGGGGCCGGCGTACAGATCGCGCGCGGCCTCCTCCAGCTTCGGGTCCATCGACATCACGCGCGCCTTGACGGCCGTCACGACGAAGCTGAGGCAGAACATGATGTGCGCGATCAGGATCGTCCAGAAGCCCAGCTGGACGCCCATGTTGAGGAAGAGCGTCAGCAGCGAGGCCGCCATGACCACCTCGGGCATGGCCATCGGCAGGAAGATCAGCGAGTTGATGGCCCCCCGCGCGCGGAAGCGGTACCGGACGAGGGCGAAGGCGATCATCGCGCCGAGCAGCGTGGCGCCGAGGGTCGCCCACAGCGCGATCTGGAGGCTGAGGGAGAGCGAGCCGCACAGGTCGGCGACCCCGCACGGGTCCCGCCAGGCGGCCGTGGAGAACTCCTGCCACTCGTAGTTGAAACGGCCCTTCGGCTTGTTGAAGGAGAAGACCGTCACGACGACGTTGGGCAGCAGCAGGAATCCGAGCGTGAACAGCCCGGCGATGACCACGAGATGGCGCTTGAGCCAGTTGACGAGGGCCATTTAGACCAGGTCCTCCGTCCCCGACTTGCGGATGTAGAGAGTCACCATGACGAGAATCGCGAACATCAGGAGGAAGGAGAGGGCGGCGGCCGTCGGATAGTCCAGGACGCGCAGGAACTGCGACTGGATGACGTTTCCGATCATGCGGGTGTCGGTCGAGCCGAGCAGATCGGCGTTCACATAGTCACCGGCGGCCGGGATGAAGGTCAGCAGCGTGCCGGAGACGACACCCGGCATCGACAGCGGGAACGTCACCTTCCGGAAGGTCGTGGACGGCTTGGCGTAGAGGTCGTTCGCCGCCTCGTGCAGCCGGCTGTCGATGCGCTCCAGCGAGGTGTACAGCGGCAGGATCATGAACGGCAGGAAGTTGTACGTCAGACCGCACACCACCGCCAGCGGGGTGGCCAGCACCCGGTCCCCGGCGGTCAGGCCGAGCCAGCTGGTGACGTCCAGGACGTGCAGGGTGTTCAGGGCGCCGACGACCGGGCCGCCGTCCGCGAGGATGGTCTTCCAGGCGAGGGTGCGGATCAGGAAGCTGGTGAAGAACGGCGCGATCACCAGGATCATGATCAGGTTGCGCCAGCGGCCCGCGCGGAACGCGATGAGGTACGCCAGCGGGTAGCCCAGCAGCAGGCACAGGACCGTCGCGGAACCGGCGTAGAGCACCGAGCGCAGGAACTGCGGCCAGTACTCGGTCAGGGCGTTCCAGTAGGTCGCGAAGTGCCAGGTGACCTCGTAGCCCTCCTCCAGGGAGCCCGTCTGCACCGACGTGGAGGCCTGGTAGACCATGGGCAGCGCGAAGAAGACGAGCAACCACAGGATGCCGGGCAGCAGCAGCCAGTACGGGGTGAGCCGGCCGCGCCGGCGGGCCGGCTTCTTCACCGGTACGGGCGCGAGCGGAGGTGGCGCCTCGGTGAGCGTGGACATCAGGCGGCCTCTTCCTCGGTGCCCGCGTCGATGTCCTGGGTCGCGTCCAGTCCGAAGGTGTGCGCCGGGCTCCAGTGCAGGACGACGTCCGCACCTGGCGTGAGCCGGCCGTCGCGCTCGACGTTCTGCACATAGACGGCGAACTCGGGGCAGACGGCGCTGTCGATGACGTACTGCGTGGAGACGCCGATGAAGCCGGCGTCGGCGATCTTGCCGGTGATCCGGTTGCGGCCGGCCGGGATCTCCCCGGCGTCGTCCGCGGGGACGAGGGAGATCTTCTCGGGACGCACGCCGACCAGCACCTTGCCGCCGGTCTGTGTGGAGGCCGTACATCGCCCGACCGGAAGCGTGAGCTTGCCGCCGCCCGCCTTGACGACGATCTCGTCGCCCGACTTGCTGTCGACCTCGGCCTCGATCAGGTTGGAGGTGCCGAGGAAGTTGGCGACGAAGGTGGTGCGCGGATTCTCGTACAGCTCTGCGGGGGCGCCGAGTTGCTCGACCCGGCCCGCGTTCATCACGGCGACGGAGTCGGCCATGGTCATGGCCTCCTCCTGGTCGTGCGTGACGTGGATGAAGGTGATGCCGACCTCGGTCTGGATGCGCTTGAGCTCCAACTGCATCTGGCGTCGCAGCTTGAGGTCGAGGGCGCCGAGCGGCTCGTCGAGGAGCAGCACCTCGGGGTGGTTGATCAGGGCGCGGGCGACGGCGACGCGCTGCTGCTGGCCGCCGGAGAGCTGGTGCGGCTTCTTGCGGGCCTGCTCCCCGAGCTGGACCAGGTCGAGCATCTCGTCGACCTGCTTCTTCACCGACTTGATGCCGCGCCGGCGCAGGCCGAAGGCGACGTTCTCGTAGATGTCGAGGTGCGGGAAGAGCGCGTACGACTGAAACACCGTGTTCACCGGCCGCTTGTACGGCGGCAGCGCGGTCACGTCCCGGTCGCCGAGCGAGACGGTGCCGCCCGACGGCTCCTCGAGTCCCGCGATCATCCGCAGGGTGGTGGTCTTGCCGCAGCCCGAGGCGCCGAGCAGGGCGAAGAAGGAGCCCTGCGGGACGGTCAGGTCCAGCGGATGCACGGCGGTGAAGGAGCCGTAGTTCTTGCTGATTCCGGAGAGGCGGACGTCGCCGCCGCTGTCCTTCGTCGTCGTCATCGTCGTCGTCACGCCCCTGTGAGCTTCGCGAACTTCTCTTCGTAGGCCGTCTCTTCCTTCGAGCTCAGGGAGCGGAAGGCGCGAGACTTCGCGGCCATTTCCTTGTCGGGAATGATCAGCGGGTTGTTCGCCGCGTCCGGGTCGATCTCGGCGAGTTCCGCCTTCACCCCGTCGACCGGGCACACGTAGTTGATGTACGCGGCGAGCTGTGCGGCCGGTCCGGGCTCGTAGTAGAAGTCGATGAGCCGCTCGGCGTTGGTCTTGTGGCGGGCCTTGTTGGGCACCAACAGGTTGTCCGTCGACGTCATGTAGCCGCTGTCGGGTATGACGAAGTCGACGTCCGGACTGTCCGCCTTGAGCTGGACGACGTCGCCGGCCCAGGCGATGCAGGCCGC
The DNA here is from genome assembly GCF_053593375.1 of Streptomyces sp. NPDC002309. NCBI lineage: Bacteria > Bacillati > Actinomycetota > Actinomycetes > Kitasatosporales > Streptomycetaceae > Streptomyces > Streptomyces sp. NPDC002309. Next base: position 31,148 of record NZ_JBSFCI010000039.1, read on the forward strand.
GAAGTCGCCCTTGCTGAGGTCCGAGGTGTAGTCGTTGCCGGTGAACCGGCGGATCTGGCCCCGGTCGACGGCCTTCTGCATCCGGGCGATCGCCGCGTCGAAGTCGTCGTCGCTGAATCTGCCCGGGTCCTTGCCCATGTCCAGCAGGGTCATGCCGACGCTGTCGCGCATCTCGGACAGGAAGCCGACGCGGCCCTTGAGCTTGGGGTTGTCGAGCAGGTCGGAGACGGACCGCACCTCGACGCCGTCCAGCGCCTTCTTGTTGTAGGCGATGACGGTGGAGATGCCGGTCCAGGGGTAGGAGTACGCCCGTCCCGGGTCCCAGTCGGGGCTGCGGAACTGCTGGGAGAGGTTGGCGTACGCGGTGGGCAGGTGGGAGGCGTCCAGTTTCTGCACCCAGCCGAAGCGGATGAGGCGCGCGGCGAGCCAGTCGGTCACGCAGATCAGGTCGCGGCCGGTGGGCTGACCGGCCGCCAACTGCGGCTTGATCTTGCCGAAGAACTCGACGTTGTCGTTGATGTCCTCGGTGTACTTGACGGTGACGCCGGTGCGCTTCTTGAACTCGTCGAGGGTCGGATGGTTCTTGCCGCCCTCGTCGACGTCCATGTACTCGGTCCAGTTGGAGAAGCTGACGGTCTTCTCCTTCGCCGAGTGGTCCTCGGAGGACACTCCGGCGTTCTGCGCCGCGGGCGGGATACCGCAGGCGCTCAGCGCTCCCGTTCCGCCGGCCGCGAGCGCGCCGCCGGCGGAGGCGCGCAGCAGCGAACGGCGGGTGAGGGAGGCCCTGCCGCTGCGGAGGCCGCGCCGCATGGCGGCCACCTGGGCCGCGGACGGGCGGTCGGGCTCGTACTGCTCCATGCGCGTGGTGCCCTTTCGGGAGGGGCGGCCGCGGTGCGGGCGGCCCGTCGTGGTTATCGGTCCCCGAAGATCGTGCGGTGCCAGTCCTTGCGAACGGCCGCCGTATTATCGAACATAACGTGCTTGAGCTGGGTGTACTCGTCGAACGAGTAGATGGACATGTCCTTGCCGAACCCGGATTGCTTGTATCCGCCGTGCGGCATCTCGCTGATGATCGGAATGTGGTCGTTCACCCACACACATCCCGCCTTGATCTCACGGGTGGCGCGGTTCGCACGGTAGACGTCACGGCTCCAGGCGGACGCCGCGAGACCGTACGGCGTGTCGTTGGCGAGCCGGATCCCCTCCTCGTCGGTGTCGAAGGGCAGGACGACGAGGACGGGCCCGAAGATCTCGGACTGGACGATCTCGCTGTCCTGCGGCGCGTCCACGACGAGCGTGGGCCGGTAGTAGGCGCCCTCCGCGAGCTCACCCCGGGGCGCCTCGCCACCGGTGACCACGCGCGCGTAGGCACGCGCCCGGTCGACGAAACCGGCGACGCGGTCCCGTTGGGCGTGCGAGATCAGCGGCCCGAGATCGGTGCCCTCGGCGAACGGGTCGCCGAGCCGGACGCTCTCCATGAGGGCGGCGGTCCGCTCCACGAACGCCTCGTAGAGGGGCCGCTGCACATACGCGCGCGTCGCGGCCGTGCAGTCCTGGCCGGTGTTGATCAGCGCGCCCGCGACCGCGCCGTTGGCGGCGGCCTCCAGATCCGCGTCGTCGAAGACCAGGAAGGGCGCCTTGCCGCCCAGCTCCAGGTGGAGCCGCTTGACGGTGGCGGTGGCGATCTCGGCGACGCGCCTGCCGACGGCGGTGGAGCCGGTGAAGGACGTCATCACCACGTCCGGGTGGCCCACAAGGTGCTCCCCGGCCTCCTTGCCGGTACCGGTGACGATGTTGATCACGCCGTCCGGGATCCCGGCCTCGGCGGCGGCCCGCGCGAACATCAGCGAGGTCAGGGGCGTCAGTTCGGCGGGCTTGAGGACGATCGTGTTGCCCGCGGCGATCGCCGGCAGGATCTTCCACGCGGCCATCTGGAGCGGGTAGTTCCACGGCGCGATCGAGCCGACCACGCCGAGGGGCTCGCGTCGGACGTACGAGGTGTGGTCGCCGGAGTACTCCCCGGCCGACCGGCCTTGGAGGTGCCGGGCGGCGCCCGCGAAGAACGCGGTGTTGTCGACCGTGCCCGGCACGTCGAACTCGCGGGACAGCTTGAGGGGTTTGCCGCACTGCAGTGACTCGGCGCGGGCGAAGTCCTCGGCGCGCTCGGCCAGTACGGCGGCGAAGCGGTGCAGGGCGTCGGAGCGCTCGCCGGGGGTGGCGCCGGCCCACGCCGGGAACGCCTCGCGGGCGGCGGCGACGGCGGCGTCCACGTCGTCCGGGCCCGCCAGTTCGTAGGTGAGGACCTCTTCGCCGGTGGCCGGGTCGACGAGCGTGTGCCGGCGTCCCGAGGTGCCCTTCGCCAGGCGGCCCGCGACGTACTGGGCGCCGTCCGCGAACCGGTCCTGGGCGGGGAATCGTTCCGGGGTGCCGTTGCCCGGGTTGTGCATGTCGCTCTCCTCCGCCGTCGCCCCCGCTGTCCCTCAGAGCGGGTGGTGTAGCTCCAGCTCGAATGAGTGCCGATCCTGACAGAGGGGTGGTCGTCCAACAAGTGATTCCGTTGTTGCCTTTTGGTTAAGCGACGGAATCTGTCGACCAGATGACGAGTCGGCGCCGAAAAGGAGGGACGGAGTGTCAGTGGTGCCTGCCAGACTCCCCTGCATGGAGAGCATCAGGGGAGTGATCGATTCCCGGGACGCGCTGGTCAGGGAGGTCCGTGCGGGTGTCCACCTCAAGTATCTGCACTTCTGGGGACACCGGCCGCGCGCGGACGGACGGGTCGGCGCGAGCTGTCTGAGTCAGTGGTGGCCGTCGCCGTTCACGGTGGACGGAGTGGAGTACGCGACGGCGGAGCACTGGATGATGGCCGGCAAGGCGCGGCTCTTCGAGGACGCGGAGGGGGAGCGCCGGGTGCTGGCGGCGGGGCATCCCGCCGAGGCGAAGAAGGCGGGGCGGCTGGTGCGCGGCTTCGACGGCGAGGTCTGGGAGCGCGAGCGGTTCGGGATCGTCGCCGAGGGCAGTTTCCACAAGTTCGCCGCCCACGCCGACCTGCGGGAGTTCCTGCTGGCCACCGGTGACAGAGTCCTGGTGGAGGCGAGCCCGATGGACCGGATCTGGGGAATCGGCCTGGCGGCGGACGACGAGGCCGCGAACGACCCGGAGCGCTGGCGAGGACTGAATCTGCTGGGGTTCGCGCTGATGGTGGCGCGGGAGAGATTGCGTGCGGGGGCGGCGGCCCCGGGCGGTCCCGAGGGTTCCCGCCCCGACGCCTTCTGAACGAGGCGGACACGAGAGGACGCCAGGGGCGACCCGCCCCCCTCGGCGCTGTCAGCCGAACGTCCCTCCGATGACCAGGACGCCCATCACGACCGCCAGGACCATGCCCGCGACACCGCAGATGATGCCCGCCAGGGCCATACCGGGGTTGGTGGCCTCGCCGCGGCTCGCCTTGGCGCGGCCGACGGCGCCGAAGATCACGGCCAGGAGGCCCAGGACGATCGCCACGGGCCAGAGGCAGAAGATGACGACCCCGACGATGCCGACGACCAGGCTGGCGGTGCCCATCCCGTTGCTGGGTTCGGCCGCGCCGCCGGGCCAGCCGTAGTAGCCGGGGGCGCCGTGCGTGTGGTGGCCGCCGTAGACCTGCTGCGGGGGCGCGGGATAGCCGTAGCCGGCCGCCGGATAGCCGTACGGGACATGGCCGGGGCCGTCGGGGGCGATCGGCGGGGGCGGGATGTCCTGGGGACCCGCCACCGGCGCGGCGAAAGGATTACCGGCCACCGGGTTCGGCAGCGGGAAGGACGCGGGCTGCCCGACCGGCGCCGCCCACGGCGAGGACGCGTCCGGAGCCGGGAAGGACGTAACGGTCTGCTGGTCGTGCACGGAGGAAGGGCCCGGAGCGCCGAGGCCGTCCGAGGACACGACGGTCTCGCCGGGTCCCGCCGGGGTGCGGTGTGCCGGAGGCGCCCAGGGGTCGGACACGGGACCGCTCGGCTCCGCCGCGGCCCCCTTGTCCAGCGGGATCGGCGCCTCGTCCTGGCCGACCTCGGGAATCGCGCCCGCGTCCAGCGAGACGTGCGCCGCCTCGGAAGCCGCGTCCTGGGGCCACTGCGGCGGCGTCCACGCACCACCAGGGGCAGGGGCACCACCCGGCACGGCGACACCAGGCGTCGCACCGCTCGCCCCCGCGGTACCGTGCCCGGCGTTGTTCTCCGGCGCGGCCGGCGGCTGCGTGTCGTCGGTCATGCGCGGAACCCCCCTCTGTCGAACGTGCCGTCATGCTACGACCCGGCGGCGACCGCCCAGGGGCCGCCCTCCCGCTCCACGACCCGGCGGTGACCGCCTGGCGACCACCCTCCCGCCCCACAACCCGGCGACCACCCTCTCGCCCCACGACCCGACAGCCACCACCTGGGAGCCGCCCTCCTGCCCCAAGGCCCGCAGGACCGCCCGGGAGTCACCTCCCGCCCCACGACCCGACAGCCACCACCCGGGAACCACCCTCCCGCCCCAAGGCCCGACAGCCACCACCCGGCAGCCACCCTCCCGCTCCCGGAAACCCCTTCCGTTCCGTCGCGAGCCGCGGCCTACGATGCTTCCGTACCGCCGATCAGCCGATCACCCGCGTCCCGCCGCCGCGCGCGGCCCGGACGCCGTTCCGGGGAGGAACCTTGACCGACCGCACCACCGCGCCCGTGCCCGCCGGACCCACCGGGTCCGCCGTCTCCGGCGCCCGAGACCTGCACGCCTTCATCGCCGGACTGCCCAAGGCCGAACTGCACGTGCACCACGTCGGCTCCGCCTCCCCCCGGATCGTCGCCGAGCTCGCCGCCCGCCACCCCGACTCCAAGGTGCCCACGGACCCCGAGGCCCTGGTCGACTACTTCACCTTCACCGACTTCGCCCACTTCATCGAGGTGTACCTGTCGGTCGTCGACCTGATCCGCACCCCGGAGGACGTCCGGCTGCTGACCTACGAGGTGGCCCGGGACATGGCCCGCCAGCAGGTGCGGTACGCCGAACTGACGATCACCCCCTTCTCCTCCACCCGGCGCGGGATCGACGAGAAGGCGTTCATGGACGCGATAGAGGACGCCCGCAAGGCGGCCGAGGCGGAGTTCGGGACCGTGCTGCGCTGGTGCTTCGACATCCCCGGCGAGGCCGGTCTGGAAGCGGCCGAGGAGACCGCGCGGCTGGCGACCGACGACAAGCTGCGCCCCGAGGGCCTGGTCTCCTTCGGCCTCGGCGGACCCGAGATCGGCGTGCCGCGGCCGCAGTTCGAGCCGCACTTCGACCGGGCCATCGCCGCCGGGCTGCACTCCGTGCCGCACGCCGGTGAGACGACCGGCCCGGAGACGGTGTGGGACGCGCTGACCCATCTGCGCGCCGAGCGCATCGGTCACGGCACCAGTTCCGCGCGGGACCCGAAGCTGCTGGCGCACCTCGCCGAGCACCGGATCGCGCTGGAGGTGTGCCCGACCTCCAACATCGCCACCCGTGCCGTGCGCACCCTCGACGAGCATCCCCTCGCGGAGTTCACGCGGGCGGGCGTGCTGGTCACCATCAACTCGGACGACCCGCCGATGTTCGGCACCGACCTCAACAACGAGTACGCCGTCGCCGCCCGCCTCCTCGACCTCGACGAGCGCGGTCTGGCGGACCTCGCGGCGAACGCCGTGGAGGCGTCGTTCCTGGACGAGGCCGGCAAGGGCCGCCTCAGGGTCGAGATCGACACGTACACCTCGGCGTGGCTCGCGCGCTGAGCCGAGCCGACCACAATGGCTCCATGCCGAACGTGACCGCCGTGGCCCACCGCGGTGCCCCCTACCACTTCCGCGAGAACACGATCGACTCCCTGCGTTCCGCGCTCCGACTGGGCGCGGACGCGGTGGAGGTCGACGTGCGGCTGACCCGGGACGGTGTGCCGGTGCTGCTGCACGACGCGACGCTGAAGCGGTTGTGGGAGCACGACCGACCGCTGCTGTCGCTCTCCGCGGACCAGGTGCGGGGGCTGACCTCGGGCCGGGTGCCGACCCTAGCTCAGGCGCTCGCGGCGACCGAGGGACACCGGGTGATGCTCGACCTGCCGGGCGCGCCCGACGTCCGGGCGGCCCGCCGGGTCGTGGACGTCGTACGGGACTGCGGGGCGGCCGAGCGCGTGTACTACTGCGCGGGCGCCACCGCGATGCTCGCGGTCCGGGCCGCCGACCCGGACGCCGAGATCGCCCTCACCTGGACGACCCTCGCCCCGCCGCGCCCGGCGCTGCTGGACGCGGTGCGCCCGCGCTGGCTCAACTACCGCTTCGGCCTGGTGGGCCGCGACCTGTCGGCCCGGATCCACAAGGACGGCTACCTGCTGTCCGTGTGGACGCCGGACACCCGCCGCACCATGCGCCGCCTGCTGGCCCTGGGCGTCGACTCGATCACCACCAACCGCCTCGAAACCCTGTGCGCCCTGCGCACGGCGCGGCCTGCCGCGGCCCTGCGCTGACCGCTCGTACCGCGCACGCGACCGGCGGGCCGCTCGCCGGGGCCGCGGCTCGGCGGGAGATCCGTGACCGCCCGGGGACCGAAGCGCGGAAAGGGTGAGGGAAGCGCCCGCCGACGCCCCGGGACGGGTCGGCCAATTCTACTGACAGACATTCAGGTCGCCCGATAGCATGCCAAATCGTTGGAGCGCCTCTCCGCACCGAGAGTTTGGAAGAGCGTTGGCTGAACCACTGACGATGGCATCGATCGGCGCGGTCGCCCTGAGCGAGGGCATCCGCTTCCTCTACGGTCAGGCCACGGAACTGCTGCGGCGACTGCGCGCCCGGCGCGAGGGCCGGACCGTCGAGGGCGAGATCCTGGTGGACGGCGGGGACGCGCTGGACGGGCCGATCGGGCTGGTGCGGATCGACTACGCACGGGCGGCGGAACAGAACGAGGCGATCCGCGACCTGAGCCGTTCGCTCGGGGAGTACGCGGAGGGCATCGAATCCGTCGATCCGGCGAACACGGACCTGGTGCACTCGGCGCACGCTCTGCGGCAGCTGCTGGAAACGGTCTACGGACGACGCATCACGCTGCGCGGTGAGAGCCGCGAGCGGTCCGGCGCGACCGTCGACGTCGAGATCACCGCCGGCCAGGTCGACGGCTATGTGGCGGCCGTACGGGCGAAGCGTGTCGGGAACGCCGAGGTCAGCGCGCGCGTTCGCGTCGACACCGTCAACTCCGGTGCGGAGACGGTCGGTCTGGAGGTCGACGACCTCGGTTGACGGGGAGCGACCCGGCCCGCCCGACGGGATCCGTGATGCCTCGGGGCGCTGCCGGCGGCGAGCGGCGACGACAAGGCTCAGCCACCGCGGTCGGGCCGCGCCTCCCGCACGTCGCGTGAGAACACCCGGAACACGGCGTCCGCACCGCTGAGGGACGCCTCGGCCAGCATCGCCGCCGATGTGGTGAGGGGTCCTACACCGCAGTCGGTGCGAGGCCGGATGCTCAGCACGGGCGTCCGCGCGGCCTGGTCCGTCCTCTCGCCGACGACGCCTGCGCGACGTGATCGCAGCACCAGCACATGGGTCGCGCCTTCACGGACGGCCCTGGGCAGTGCTATGCGCTCACCGATCGAGCCGTCGATCCAGCGGGCTCGGCGGAACACCACGGGACGGCCCGCCAGGAGCGGTACGCACGCCGACGCCCTGAGCGCGGTCTTCCACTCGGCGGGCGTACGCAGCCCGGAGAACGTCGCCGGCCGTCCCGAGGCCAGGGAAGTGGCGACGAGTCGTACCGAGATGTCGCCGTCACAGACCTCGCCGAAGTCCAGCGGACGTCTACGGGTCAGCACCTCATCCGTCAGGTAGCGCAGGCTCATCAAGGGGCCGGAGCCGGTACGCACCCGCCGGTAGCTGATGAACTGCGCGCCGGAAAGGAACTCCGGATAGATCGACGAGGCTCCCCGCGCGCCCCTGGCCGCGAAGACCAGGGCGGAGAAGGCCCCGGCAGAAGTCCCGTAGACGACGTCGAAACTGTCCCGCAGCCCCAGCTGGTCCAGCGCGTCCACCATGCCGGCGGTGTACGCGCCACGCATCCCTCCTCCCTCCACCACCAGGGCGACTCGGTAAGGGTCCCTGCGTGACGGAGGTCTGCTCCGGCCCCGCCGTCTGCGGAGGATGACGTCCAGGACGTCGTGGCCCCCGCCGACCAGGTCTGCCGTGGGCTCTCCCGCCGGCACGGGAGTCACCGCAGGCGGCGCACTTCGGCGAGCCCGCAGCGCCGAAGCAGGGAGATCAGCCACCAGCCGGGGTCGAGTTCCCCTCTCCTGGCGGCCAGCCGCGCGCTGGCCGGGGACGCGTGATGGTTCGCATGGAGTGACTCGCCGGCGGTCAGGAGAGCGAAGGACCGCAGGTTGCGGCCGATGTGCCCGGAGATCTCGGGCCCCGGCAGATGGCCGAGGCCGTTGACGATCCCCACACCCGCGAGTATCTGGGCGAAGGCGAGCAGGTAGATCCAGAGCGTGTGAACGGGACCGGCCCATGACGCGAAGACGACCAGGGTCAGCGCGATGCCGCCGTACCGTCGGCCGAACGGCATGCGGTCGACGAAGTCGCGCGGAACGTCCTTGGTCAGACGGTCCACCAGAGCGCGGTCCGCACACGCGACCCGGTTCAGCTTCGATCCGCGGAAGGTGACCGCCCAGAGCCCTTCGAAAAGGGGACTGTGCGGATCTCCCTCGGTGTCGGCATGCCGGTGGTGAAGCCGGTGAGCGGCGACCCACTCCCTGGGGTTGCTGCCGAGAAGCAGCCAGATGCTCAGGCGGAACAGGAACCTGACCGCCGGGTGGAGCGTGACCGAGTGGTGCGCCAGACAGCGGTGCAGGTAGACCGACTGGCCGTAGATGACGATCTGACTGAGGATCACCGACAGGACGATGTCCGTCGTGGACGGCAGCCAGCCGTTCACCGGTCTTCACCCCTGTTCCCGCTGGACGGAATCCGGTCATCCATGGGCGAGCCTCCGATATCCCGCACTCATGCGGTGCTTCAGGCGTCTCGCGGTCAGCGGGAGGAGCACCAGCAGGAAGACGGCCACCGCGGCGAGGCCGCCCGCCCTTCCGCCGGCACACAGGGCGACGGTTCCGAATCCCGTCAGCAGTTGGACTCCTGCGAAGACGTACCGACGCCGCATGTCCGAACGGGAGTTGAGTGACAGGAAGAGCGAAGCGAACGAGGCGAGGGCGAAGCCCGCGGCGACGATCGCCGTCGGCCAGGAGAGAGCGCCCTTCACGAAGTGCACCAGGAACGGGCCCAGCGTGATCGCCGACAGAAGGATCTGCAGTGCCCAGGCGTAGAGGACGAGCCCACGGGGGATGTGGGGCGCGTCCGTCCCGGATGGCCTGGCTCCGAACAGGATGGGGGTGGTGCGCGCCCCGTAGGCGTGGTCACTGCTCAGGTCACGCAATCCGGCGTGGACCCCGTTGATGAACGTGATGAAGACGACGACCGAGACCGCCAGCAGAGCGGATGTGGAGGTCGGCTCCCCGGCGACCAGCGCTCCGTAGTAGGCGAAACCGGCCGCGCCGACACCTTGCAGGAAGTCCATGAGCGGCGGTACGGCTGTCCGCTTGCCCGCGACGTTGTAGGCGGCCGTGGCGGCGAATCCGATGAAGAGGGCGAGCAGACGGTAGGGGTCGAACCCCAGGAGGAGCGGGTCCGCGAGAAGTCCGAGCACCACGGCCGCCACCACGACGACCAGTGCCGTACGCGGGCTGATCAGCCCACTGACCAGGGGACGACCGGCCTTTCGGGGATCTCCTCGGTCCACCTCGATGTCCGCCAGGTCGTTGACGACCGAGAGGACGACATGAAAGGGCAACGACATGCAGAGCGCGAAGGCGATTCTCTGCGGGCTGGTGTCGGCAGCCGTCATGGCCCCCAGGATCGGAAGGGCCAGGCTCCATCCGAAAAGGGGAATCCGGAGGAAGCTGCCCAGCATTCTGATGGTAGCGATGAGATCGACCCCCTGGTGTTCACTCCTCCGCGGTCCACGCCCCCGGATGGAAGTCGTAGTCCCGCGCCAACTGAAGCAGGATCCGCGTATATCTCTTGGCGAACTGCTTCACGGAATACGATTCGTTCAGGCAGCGCAAGGCCGGCTTGGTCAGCCGTTCACGCATGATGGGATTGTGCGCGGCCTGGTAGATGGCGGAGTTGAAGAAGCCGACCTGGTCGATGATGCGGCGCGTGTTCACCACGTTGACCTTCGACCGCACATTCATCCGGAGGTGCCCGCGGCCCGTTTCTTCGAGAAAGAGGTCGACGGCCTGCGGGTGCAGCACGTTGAGGATCGCGAGGGAGTCGACGATCTTGGATCCGACCGCCCCGCCCACAGTGCTCGGAACCAGTTGGAACGCCGAAAGGGACTGGTCCGGGTAATAGATGCCGACGACACCGAGTGCCTCCACCAGGGCCACCGCGAACTCGGAGTCGTCGTCCGCCAGCGCATCACGCAACGCCGTCTCGACCTCGGTCATCGGCGCCCCGACCTTGCCGCAGGCCAGCCCCAGTGGCAGCAGGAAGAGGTTGAGCGAGCGCATCGCGCCGGCGTCACGGCTGACGATGGTGGCCCGGTCGTTCCTCAGCAGGTACTCGGTCTGCCATGCGACGAAGGGGCGCCAGTCGCTGTCCGTCGGTGCGAGCACCCCGAACGCGATCAGATGCCACAGCCGTGCCCTCGGCGGGAGCCTCGTGTACCGCTCGGCGAGGAACTCCTCCAGGTCGTGCAGGGAGCGGCTGCAGTGCGACGACAGGACGATGGCCCCGATGACCCGCAGGAAGGCGATGTCCGAGCCGAGCAGTTCGGCCAGCAGGTCGTACTCCTGGCGCAGATCGCTGTGCGGGTCGAGCAGGTCGACGGCACGGCCGAGGAGTTCGCGCGGTTTCTGACCACCGTGGAAGTAGACACTCGGCGACTGCATGGCGTCGACCATGACCGCCTCGCCCAGCCGTTGCGAGATGGTGTTCGCCGCGACCGAGGTCACCACGGCCCCGATGAGGCGGTGGTTGAACTTCCGGACATGGAGCTTGCGCGTCAGCAGTTCCCACCACAGTCCGTCGGCCCATTGGATGAGCCGGCCGTCATGCACCAGGTTGATGTACAGGATGATGGTCACGTCCGCCAGGAACGCCAGCCTTCGGCGTGCGTCCCGGGGTGCCTGTATCCGTACCTCCCGTGCGATCTTCTCGGTGAACCGCATGACGATCTCGTGTTCACCCTGGAGCCATTTCAGGTAGGCCATGTAAGCCACCATCCGGGGAAGCTCCGAATGGTCGGCCAGGGCCATCTCCCGGAAAAGCTCCTCTGCCGCGAACCCCAGCTGGTACGCGGCGTTGAGTGCGATCTGCCGGGTCTCGTCCCGGGACAGCAGCCGGAGGATCTCACCCTTCCGCAATTCAGGACTCATGCGCGACAGGGCGTTGGCGGCGAGTCCGTGAAGTTGCGGCTCGGATGCCATGGCGAACGCTTCGATGAGCCTGGCCGTGGCCGCACCGCTGTTGCTCTCCAGAGCGTGCTCCAATGCCGCGGTCGCGGTCTGGAGCATGGCGTCGAGTGAACCTGTCGCGGTCTGCGCACGGCGGTATCCGGGGTCGACGGCCAGACCGTAGAGATCGTCGGGTTCCAGCAGCCCGACCCCGATACCGCTCCTCATGTGCTCTGCGAGGTAGTCGAGTCCGTAGCGGTCGATCTCCTGCCAGGATTCCTGGGACTCACCGGACCCCTGCGCGTACCGGCCGACATAGGATCTGGCGATTTTCGCGTGTATCTCACGGGCCGGCGCGTGGTACCGATTCGGTGTGCGGTCCGAAAGCAGGTTGACGCCGACGAACTCAGCCATCGAACTGTGGAAGAAGCGTACATCAGAGTTCTCGTGACCGAAGTCGATGAGCTGTTGCAGTTCGTCGATCCTGGTGCTCACGGTCTGGATGGGCCAGTCGAGAATCTGCGCGACCCGGTCCACGGCGATGGGTGCCAGCACGACGGACAACAGTTCAAGAAGTGGCAGATAGTTCTGAAGGACGGCGTCACCCCGGCCGTACTCGCCTGAGTCCGGGATCAACTGGTCGAGATACGAGCTGTAGAGCTGGGAGAGACCTTCGGGTATGCGGGGTGGGTTGTCGATGTTCCCGGACTTGATCTCGTCGAGCAGGTGGCGCGCGTACTGGAAGTTCACACCGGCGGCCCGGGCGATCAGTTCCGGCTGCCATGTGTGATCGGCCGTCGCCGGCTCTCGCGCCAGTCGGCGCTCCACGAAGGAGAGGACGTCCTGCCGGCTCTGCGGCTCCATCCCGGGGTCCGCGAGGTCGAGCACAGCCGTCTGGTTCGGAAAGAGGTCGCGAATTCTTCGATCCGTCTTCGTGGAGATGAGAACTTTGACGTTTCCCGGCAGGTCGGACATGCTGGCGATCAGATGGGGAATCGACGTCCCGCCGCCCGTCAGCGCCTCGTCGAGACCGTCGACCAGGATCGCGAAATTCACGTCGGGCGCTTCTCGGGCCAGCAACTCCAGCGGCATCTTGATGGATTCGCTGAAGCCGTCCATGATCGATCTTCCGGTGATCCACAGATGGTCGGTGTGCACTCCGACGACCCTGCCGAGATTGCTGCCGACATTGATGTCGACCCGGGTCAACGGCGGTGAGGTGGTGCGGAGTACCGCATGGGCGTAGGCGGGGGTGCTCGACGCGAGATCGGTCGCCAGGCGCCTTACGTAGGACCGCGGATCGATGCTCGCGCCCTGAAGCCGGCGGCTGCAGAACTGGAAGGAATTCCACCGCTTCCGTATCCGGCGCAGCAGTTCACCGGCGGTCCCTTCCGGAACCGGTCCCGCCCCGCTGAGCCATGCGCACAGGGCGGTTTTCCCGACACCTGGAGGTCCGGTGACGAGCAGGAACTTCTGACTCGTCGGATCGTCGAGCCACTTCGCGATCCTGGGAAGGAGCCACTCACGCCCGGTGAAGTCACGAGCGATGAACTCGATGTCCGCCGACAGGCCCGCCGCTCCCCCGTGGTTCATTTCCCCCCGGTTCTCCCCTTGATCATCCATAACCGGACCGGGGCCATCCGGGACTCGATGACGGCGGCGCGTGAATTGACCTTCCGCTGGAGTGCCGTATCTCCTGACCGATCTGTATCCCAGCCGTCAGTGTGCCAGCCGAAGATGGTGACCGCACAAGAAACACGTGAGTTCCCGCACCGCCGTCGGCTCCGGAAAGCAAGGCGGCACGTCGGCGAAAGCCCCTGCGGAAGGACCGGGCGTCCGCCGCCCTTTCGACCGCGTGCGCCTGCCCGGCCCTGACGGACCGCCCGCAGCCCGCGACGCGGCGGCTCCCGACACGGCGGCAGAGTCCCGTCACCGTTCGGACGGCTCCCCGGTGAGAACGGCTCCTCAGTCAGAACCGCTTCCCGGTGAGAACCGCTTCCCGGTGAGAACGGCGCCCCGGCGGGACGGGGCCGTCATCGGCCACCGGACGGGTCCGCCCGGACGCACAGTGGCCCTGGACGGATCATGCTCTGTCCAGGGCCACATCTCACGCCGTCCGCGCTCGGAGCGGACGACGGGCGACTACACGTCCAGGGACGTCATCACGTGCTTGATCCGCGTGTAGTCGTCGAAGCCGTACGCCGACAGGTCCTTGCCGTAGCCGGACTTCTTGAAGCCGCCGTGCGGCATCTCGGCGACCAGCGGGATGTGCGTGTTGATCCACACACAGCCGAAGTCGAGCTTCTTCGACATGCGCATCGCACGGCCGTGGTCCTTGGTCCAGACCGACGAGGCGAGGGCGTACTCGATGTCGTTGGCGTACGCGACGGCCTGGTCCTCGTCACGGAAGGACTGGACGGTGATGACCGGGCCGAAGACCTCGTTCTGCACGATCTCGTCGTCCTGCTTCAGGCCGGAGACGACGGTCGGGGCCCAGAAGTAGCCCTTGTCGCCGACCCGGTGGCCGCCGGTCTCCACCTTGGCGTGCGCGGGCAGCCGCTCGATGAAGCCGGCGACCTGCTTGAGCTGGTTCGGGTTGTTCAACGGGCCGTAGAGCACGTCCTCGTCGTCCGGCTCACCGGTCTTGGTCTCGGCCGCGGCCTTGGCGAGGGCCTGTACGAACTCGTCGTGGATCGACTCGTGCACCAGCACCCGGGTGGCCGCGGTGCAGTCCTGTCCGGCGTTGAAGAAGCCCGCCACGGAGATGTCCTCGACGGCCTTGGCGATGTCGGTGTCCTCGAAGACGACGACCGGCGCCTTGCCGCCCAGCTCCAGGTGGACCCTCTTGACGTCCTTGGCGGCGGACTCGGCCACCGACATGCCGGCGCGCACCGAGCCGGTGATGGAGGCCATCGCCGGGGTGGGGTGCTCGACCATCATGCGGCCCGTGTCACGGTCACCGCAGATGACGTTGAAGACGCCCTTGGGGAGGATCTCCCCGAGGATCTCCGCGATGAGCACGGTGGAGGCGGGCGTGGTGTCGGACGGCTTCAGCACGACGGTGTTGCCCGCCGCGATCGCCGGGGCGAACTTCCACACGGCCATCATCATCGGGTAGTTCCACGGCGCGACCTGCGCGCAGACGCCGACCGGCTCACGGCGGACGATGGAGGTCAGCCCCTCCATGTACTCGCCGGCGGAGCGGCCCTCCAGCATCCGGGCCGCACCCGCGAAGAAGCGGATCTGGTCGACCATCGGCGGGATCTCCTCGGAGCGGGTCAGCCCGGTCGGCTTGCCCGTGTTCTCCACCTCGGCCGCGATCAGCTCCTCGGCGCGCGTCTCGAACGCGTCCGCGATCTTCAGGAGGGCCTTCTGCCGTTCGGCCGGGGTCGCGTCACGCCAGGCCGGGAACGCGGCCTCGGCGGCCGCCATCGCGGCGTCGACGTCGGCCTGCCCGGACAGCGGCGCGGTGGCGTACGCCTCGCCCGTCACCGGGTTCACCACCTCGGTGGTCCGTCCGTCGGCGGCGTCCCGGAACTCTCCGTCGATGTAGTTGCGCAGACGACGCAGCTCGGTGCTCACTGCCGGCCCTCCAAGTTCGGGTGTCCCATCACTGAGTCACCCACCCTAATCGGTAGCCCCACGGTTTCAACACCCCCCGAGGCGCCAGATCTGCGATATCCGCAGTATTCGAACGCGTACACAACGAATTTCATCGATGCGGCCTTGCGAAACTGTCGAGACGTCGTGCACAGTGAGGCCGTGGCCAGTCGAAGCGCAGACCAGAGGAACTCGCGGGATCTCCGCGAGTCCTTCCGTGAGTCCTCCCGCGAGTCGCGGAACGGCACCCCCCAGCTGGACGCCGTGTCCCTCGCGATCATCGAGCAGCTCCAGGAGGACGGCCGCCGGCCGTACGCCGCCATCGGCAAGGCCGTCGGCCTGTCCGAGGCGGCCGTGCGCCAGCGCGTCCAGAAGCTGCTCGACCAGGGCGTGATGCAGATCGTCGCCGTCACGGACCCGCTGACCGTGGGTTTCCGCCGGCAGGCGATGGTCGGGGTCAACGTCGAGGGCGACCCGGAGAACGTGGCCGATGCGCTGACCGCCATGTCGGAAGTCGAGTACGTGGTGATGACCGCGGGCTCGTTCGACATCCTCGCCGAGATCGTCTGCGAGGACGACGACCACCTGCTGGACGTCATCAACAAACGCATCCGGGCCCTGCCCGGCGTGCGCTCCACCGAGAGCTTCGTCTACCTCAAGCTCAAGAAGCAGACCTACATGTGGGGAACCCGATAACCGTGAGTACCAAGGACCTCAGCAAATCCGCGTACGACCACCTGTGGATGCACTTCACCCGGATGTCCTCGTACGAGAACTCGCCCGTGCCGACCATCGTGCGCGGTGAGGGCACCTACATCTACGACGACAAGGGCAAGCGCTACCTCGACGGTCTGGCGGGTCTGTTCGTGGTCCAGGCCGGTCACGGCCGGGTCGAGCTCGCCGAGACCGCGTTCAAGCAGGCCCAGGAGCTGGCGTTCTTCCCGGTCTGGTCCTACGCCCACCCCAAGGCCGTCGAGCTGGCCGAGCGCCTCGCCCACCATGCCCCGGGCGATCTGAACAAGGTCTTCTTCACCACCGGCGGCGGCGAGGCCGTCGAGACCGCCTGGAAGCTCGCCAAGCAGTACTTCAAGCTGCAGGGCAAGCCGACCAAGTACAAGGTCATCTCCCGCGCGGTCGCCTACCACGGCACCCCGCAGGGCGCGCTGTCCATCACCGGCCTGCCCGCCCTGAAGGCCCCCTTCGAGCCGCTCGTCCCGGGCGCGCACAAGGTGCCGAACACCAACATCTATCGCGCCCCGATCCACGGCGACGACCCCGAGGCGTTCGGCCGCTGGGCCGCCGACCAGATCGAGCAGCAGATCCTGTTCGAGGGCCCGGAGACGGTCGCCGCCGTCTTCCTGGAGCCGGTGCAGAACGCCGGTGGCTGCTTCCCGCCGCCCCCCGGCTACTTCCAGCGGGTGCGCGAGATCTGCGACCAGTACGACGTACTGCTCGTCTCGGACGAGGTCATCTGCGCCTTCGGCCGCCTGGGCACGATGTTCGCCTGCGACAAGTTCGACTACGTCCCGGACATGATCACCTGCGCGAAGGGCATGACCTCGGGCTACTCCCCGATCGGCGCGTGCATCGTCTCCGACCGGCTCGCCGAGCCCTTCTACAAGGGCGACAACACCTTCCTGCACGGCTACACCTTCGGCGGCCACCCCGTCTCCGCGGCCGTCGGCCTCGCCAACCTCGACCTCTTCGAGCGCGAGAACCTCAACCAGCACGTGCTCGACAACGAGGGCGCGTTCCTGTCCACCCTCCAGAAGCTGCACGACCTGCCGATCGTCGGCGACGTCCGCGGCAACGGCTTCTTCTACGGCATCGAGCTGGTGAAGGACAAGGCGACCAAGGAGTCCTTCGACGAGGAGGAGACCGAGCGCGTCCTGTACGGCTTCCTGTCCAAGGCCCTGTTCGACAACGGCCTGTACTGCCGTGCCGACGACCGCGGCGACCCGGTCGTCCAGCTCGCCCCGCCGCTGATCTCCGACCAGGAGACGTTCGACGAGATCGAGCAGATCCTGCGCGCGACGCTGACGGAGGCGTGGACGAAGCTGTGACCGGCTGACGCGGTGATCCTCCGCGATCTCCCCGAGCTTCCCTCGGGAAGATCGGCGACGGCCCCGGCGCCGTCCGTTCGAGTGAGAACGGCGGCCCGGGGCCGTGTGCTGTCCGGGAGCCCGGTGGCCGCTGCCTAGCGTGCCCAGTGACCGATCGGCCCAGCCCTCGTTCCCCCGCACGGGGGACCTGGCACGGCACAAACGGATCCGAACTGAGGTGTACGCCCATGGTGGCTCCGCCGGACAACGACGTCCTCTGGGCACGCGCCCTGCACTTCCAGCACCCCGACGGCACCCCGGCGCTCAGCGGCGTCTCGCTGGCCGTCCGGGAGGCGGAGATCCTCGCCGTCGCCGGCCCGCGCGGCAGCGGCAAGAGCACGCTCCTGGCCTGCCTGTCCGGCCTGCTGCGCCCCAAGGGGGGCGAGGTCTGGTTCAACAGTCTGCCCGTGCACACCATGGGGCCCGTCGCCCGCGAGCGGCTGCGCCGCGACCGGTTCGGCTGGATCGACCCCGCCCCCGTCCTCGTACCGGAGCTCAACGTCTGGGAGAACGCCGCGCTCCCGCTCATGCTGCGCGGCACCAGCAGGCGGCGCGCCAAGACGGTCGCCCGGGAGTGGCTGGACCGCCTCGACGTCGGTGACTGCGCCCGTAAGCGCCCGCACGCGCTGCGCCAGGCGGAGCGGCAGCGGGTGTGCATCGCCCGCGCGCTGGCCCCCGCGCCGACGGTCCTGTTCGCCGACGAGCCCACCGCGCCGCTGCACCACGCCGACCGCGGGCATGTCCTGCGCACGCTGACCACGGCGGCCCGCTCGCACGGCATCACGGTGGTCCTCGCCACCCACGATCCGACGACCGCGGCCCTCGCCGATCGCACGGTCTCCCTGCGGGACGGGCGGTGCGTCACCAACCTGCAGCTGCCGCCGGTCGCCGAGTCGGAAGGCCGGGCCGCGTGCTCGCTCTCCGTCTGACCCGCAGCGCCCGTCCGGCCGTCCAGCTGCGACGGCTCCTCGTCGCGGCGGCATCGGCCGGTACGGGCCTCCTCCTGCTGTGCACCCTCGGCTACGCGCTGGGCCACCCGGACGATCCCCCCGCCGCCGTGCTCCGCCTGGCCTGGTGCACGGTGCCGCTGGCCGCCACGGTCCAGTTCGCCGTCGCCGTCGCCCGGACCGACCCGGGCACCCGCCCCCGTCCGGGCCTGTCGGCGATCGGGCTGGGCCCGGCCCGTCTGATGAGCATCGCGGCGACGACCACGGCGCTGTCCACGGCCCTGGGCTCGATGCTGGCCCTGCTCGTCTTCCTGCATCTGCGCGGCACCATCACGGGCATGCCCTTCGACGGCGCCGGAGCCCAGTTCCTGGCGGCGGACCGGTCCCTGCCGGTGGCGGGCGCCCTGACCCTGCTGTCCCTGGTCCCGGCCGCCGCGTCGTTGTCGGTGGCCCTGGTCCTGCGCCCGCGCGAGGCCGGCCCGGCCCGGTCGGACGGCGCGCGGAAGGCCTTCGGCCGCTTCGGGGCGTACGGGACCGGGGCGATGCGGGAGACGTTCGGGGCGTACGGCCGTTTCGGCGCGCGTCTGCGGCGCGAGGCCGGCGAACGGCGGGCGGACGGCCCCCAGACGGGCACCGCCGGTGCCGCCGCGACGGTGACGGCCGGGCGATCGCCCTCGCACGCGGCCGCGGCGGCGCCCCTGCCACGTGACGGCGACGCCCCGCAGGCCGCCGACACCGAGGCCGCCCTCCTGGCCCGGACGCCCGGCACCCGCGATGCCCAGGACGGGCGTCCCCACCCCACCGCGGCCCTCCCGTGGGGCATCTCCACCCTCGCCGCCGGTCTCGCCGTGGAGGCCTACGCCGCCCACACCACCGCCACCACCGACATGCCGGGAGGGTTCACGAGCGGACCCGTGGGCGTCCTGCTCGGGTGGCTCCTCACCGCCGTCGGACTCGCCCTGGCCGGCCCGGGCCTCACCCACATCTGCGGTCACCTGCTCCAGAGCGTCCGCCCCGGCGCCCTGCGCCTGCTCGCCGGCCGGGTCCTGATGGAGGAGTCCGCCCGCATCGGCCGTCCCCTGGGCATCGTCTGCGCGGTCGCGTCCGCCGCCTACGCCATGGCCGCCCTGCAGAACCCGGACGGTCCCACCTTCGGCCCGCTCACCACCCTCGGCGCGCTCCTCGTCGCCGGGTGCACCGTGGCCACTCTGCTGACGGCCGCCGTGGAGGCCAAGCACGCCCGCGCCGGCACCACGGCCGCCCTGCTCCGCCTGGGCGCCCCCACGACCATGCTCCGGGCCGCCGCCACTCTCCGGGCCGCCGCCCTGGTCGCCCTGTTCGCCCCGCTGACCCTGGTCGTCGCCGCTCTGGCGGCGCAGCCGCTGACCCGCTGAAGGGCGCGCTCCGCGAGGTCGATAGAGAGTCCGTGCGAAGAGATCTCCGACCGGCGATGAGTTCCGCGCGCCCCCGGGGTCTATTCCACCGAACGGCACGACACCGACGGGAGAGACCACAGATGTACCAGCAGATGATCTTCGTCAACCTGCCCGTGAGCGACATCGACGCCTCGAAGAAGTTCTTCACGCGGCTCGGATACTCGATCAACGAGCGGTTCAGCGACGCGTCGACCGCCTCGGTCGTGATCAGCGACACGATCGTGGCCATGCTGCTCGCCAAGGAGAAGTACGCCGGGTTCACGAAGAAGGAGATCGTGGACGCGACGAGGTCCAGCGAGGTGCTGCTGTGCCTGAGCGCGGAGAGCCGCGAGAAGGTCGACGAACTGGTGGACGGCGCGATCGCGGCAGGCGGCTCCGCCAGCGGTGAGACCCAGGACCACGGCTTCATGTACGGCCGCGCCTTCGACGACCTGGACGGGCACACCTGGGAGGTCATGTGGATGGACCCGGCGGCCGTCGAGGGCTGAGCCACCCGCACGCCGAGCAGGGGCGGGTGCACCCGGCACCACCCGCCCAGGGCGGGTCGGCCCGATTCCGCGTGGTGCGGTGCCCCTCGCCCTGACGGGGCGTCGGACGCGCCGCGCCATGCCGACGGAACGCGCCCCTGACCCCCTCCCGGTCCCTTCATGGACCCACCCCCCGGCGGTGGTCGACCGGATCGAGGAAGGCCCCGGCCACGCTGAAACGTCCGGTCGGTTAATAAGAGGGCAAAGGCAACCGCCGGTACCCTCCTGCGGATTGACACTCCTTATGGCGCGCTTATAAACCTGTGAGCCTCGTGGGGGTGGTGGGCCCGGCCGGTGCCGACGCCTCATCTCCCCCTCAGCCCCCCGCAATTTGCGCATCCCATGAAGGACAAACGTGTCCATAAATCGCCGTAACGCACGTCGTTCCGTGCGCGCCCTCGGTGTCACCGCCGCCTCCGCCGCGCTCGTGCTCGGCGTCGCGGGCAACGCGCTCGCCTGCCACATCAGCGAGTTCTCCGCCGCGGCGGAGTGCGAGGGCACCAAGGGTGTCATCACGGTGACCGACAAGGACCCGTCCGGCACCCCGGCGACCGTGTCGGTCTACCTGGAGAACAAGGGTGCCGACGAGCGGCTCGTCGGTTCCCAGGAGGTCAAGGGCTCGCGCGAGGGCGTCACGATCACCTTCGCCGAGGACTGGAAGCCGAACGCGACATACCGCGTCCACGTCAAGGCCGGCAAGCAGGTCGACGCGGACATCGAGCCGAACCTGGTCACCCCGGCCACGGCCTGCACCACCGACGACACCCCGAAGCCGACCCCGTCGGAGTCGGCGCCGGAGCCCTCGGACGCCCCCTCGACCCCGGTCGAGTCCGACTCCCCGGCCCCGACGCCGTCCGAGGACGACAGCACCGCGCCCGCGGACGCCCCGGGCAACGCCCCGTCCCCCGCGGTCGGTGACTCCAACCTCGCCGAGACCGGGGCCGGCTCCGGCACGGGGATGATCGTCGGCATCGCGGCGGCCCTGGTCGTCGTAGGTGGCGGCGCCGTCTTCCTCGGCATGCGTCGCCGTGGGGCGAACAGCGACAGCTGATCCCTCGCGCACGGGGTCAACGACGGTGGCCCGTCCCTGCCCAGGGGCGGGCCATCCGCCGTACGGGCCACCGACGTACGCCGGGTGCCGGGCGCCGCACGCCGGGCGCCGCACGCCGGGCGCCGGGACGCGCACCGCGCGCGGCCCCTCAGCCGAACGTCGCCCGCTCCAGCCAGAACTCCAGCAACTCCCGCTCCCCCAGCACCTCCACCTCCGCGCCGTCCAGCGGCAGCCGCCTGTAGAACGCGAGCAGCACCGAGGTGAGCGGTCCGCGCAGCGCCACCGTCGCCTTCTCGTGCCCGCGCCGCCAGACCATCCCCTCCTCGGTCAGCTCCACGATCCTCCCCCACCCCTCGGCCAGAAGGACCGCCGTCCCGCTTCGCCCGGCGTCCGGCTCCGGTCCGGCGTCGGTCGCGTGCAGGTGGATGCTCCTCCCCGTCCCGCGCAGCTCCTGCGCCGGGTCGTCCGGCATCGTCCGCTGCACGAACCGCACGATCTCCAGCCACTCGTCGATCGCATCCACCGCCACCTCGGGCGCCACCTCGTAGGGCAGCCGGGCGGCCAGTGCCGCGTCGGCCCGGTGGACGGTGATCTCATGGGTCATCCGGCGCGCCCAGAAACCGGCGTCGCACTCCCCGGCCCACCCCCACACCGCGGCGTCCGGGCCCGCCTCGCGCAACGCGGCCACGACCGACTCGCCGCTCTCCGCCAGCCAGGCGTCCAGTGCCGCCGCGTCCCCGGTGGCGGCGGGCCCCTCACCACCCGGCACCCGGTCCTCCGGGATCTCCACCTCGGAGCGGGTGCGCACGAGCAGCTCCACCCACCGCAGAGCCTGGCCCATGTGCCGCACGAGGTCCTCCAGGGACCAGTCGGGGCAGGTCGGCACGGTGGCCGCCAGATCGGCCCCGGACGTCACGACCGACCTCAACAAAGCCACCTGATGGGCGATTTCGTCGCAGTACCGATCATGGGCGAGTCGCGTCATGCCCGCACCCTACGATCACCCGGATCGGCCGAGCACCACGATTTCCGACGCGTCGAACTCGACGCCCACGCTCTCCCCGACCTCGGGCGCGTCCCGCAGCGCGCACGCCGCCTCCAGCCGGGGGGCGCCGTCCACCGGTCGCAGATGCACGGCGACATGGGTGCCCTTGAACGTCCGCGCCGCCACCGTGCACCGCAGCCCGGCGTCCGGGGCGCCGAGGCGCACACCGGAGGGCCGCACGAGCACGGTCCGTACTCCCTGCTCCGCACCCTCCGGCACCGGCAGCTTCCCCCACACCGTGTCGGCGGCATGCGCGCCCACCGTCGCCTCGGTCACGTTCTCGAAGCCCAGGAAGCGTGCCACGAACTCGTCCGCGGGCCGCTGCCACACCTGGAGCGGCGTACCGGACTGGGCGATCCGCCCGTCCCGCATGACCACCACCCGGTCGGCCAGCGCGAAGGCCTCCCCCTGGTCGTGGGTCACCGCCAGCACGGTCGTGCCCAACCGGTCGAACAACTCGCGCAGTTCCACGACGAGGCGTTCCCGCAGCGACCGGTCCAGCTGGCCGAGCGGCTCGTCGAGCATCAGCAGCCGGGGCCGGGGCGCCAGCGCGCGGGCCAGTGCCACCCGCTGCTGCTCACCGCCCGACAACGCGGCGACCGCCCGGCGCGCGGCGCCCGGCAGCCCGACCAGCTCCAGCAACTCGCCCACCCGCGCCCGCTGCTGCTCCTTCGGCGTCCCGCGCGTCCGCAGCCCGAAGGCCACGTTGCCGCCCACGTCCCGCTGCGGGAAGAGCTGATGGTCCTGGAACATCAGCCCGACGCCCCGCTGATGCGCGGGCACCCCGGACTGGTCGCGCCCGTCGAGCACCACCCGCCCGGAGTCCAGGGGTTGCAGCCCGGCGACGGCCCGCAGCAAGGTCGACTTGCCGCTGCCGCTGGGCCCGAGCACACACACGACCTCGTGCTCGGCCACGTCCAGATCGACACCGTCGAGCACGGGCCGCCCGCCGAAGCGCACGGTCGCGTGCTCCAGACCGAGCAGCATCAGAACTCCCCCGTCCGGTCGGTCCGCAGCCGTTCCAGCACCAGCAGCGCCACCGCGCACACCACCATCAGAATCGTCGAAAGGGCCATCGCCTGGCCGTAGTTGAGATCGCCGGGCCGCCCCAGCAGCCGCGCCACGGCGACCGGCAGGGTCGGGTTGTCCGGGCGCGCGATGAACACGGTCGCCCCGAACTCGCCCAGCGACACCGCGAAGGCGAATCCGGCCGCGACCAGCAGCGCCCGCCGCACCATCGGCAGGTCCACCTCGCGCCAGGCCCGCCACGGCGAGGCCCCGAGCACCGCAGCCGCCTCCCGCAGCCGTACGTCCACCGCCCGCAGCACCGGCAGCATGGTCCGCACGACGAACGGCACCCCGACCAGCGCCTGCGCCAGCGGCACCAGGATCCACGAGGCCCGCAGATTCAGCGGCGGCTCGTCGAGCGCGATCAGGAACCCGAAACCGACCGTCACCGCGGACACGCCCAGCGGCAGCATCAGCAACGCGTCGAACCCGCGAACGAACCGCCCCGCGTCGCGCCGGGTCAGCGCGACCGCGGCGAGCCCGCCGACCAGCACCGCGATCGCGGTGGCGACGACCGCGTACGACAGTGAGTTGCCGATCGCGTCGATCGGCGGGACGAGGAAGGTGCCGCCGTCCTCGCTGGTCAGCGCACGGTAGTAGCCGAAGCCGGGCGCATCGAGAGATCGCTGCACCAGCACCGTCAGCGGCAGCAGGATCAGCAGGGCGACGACGGCCAGGACACCGGCGAGCAGAGCCCACTGCCCGGCCCCGCGCGGCCGGCGCGCGGTCACGGACGCGTCCACCAGCCGCAGGGCGGTCTCCCGCCGCCGCACGGTCCAGGCGTGCACGGCGAGCACCGCGCCCACCGCCGCGAACTGGACCATCGTCAGCACAGCGGCGGTGGCGAGGTCGAAGACCTCCGTGGTCTGCCGGTAGATCTCCACTTCGAGGGTGGAGAAGGTGGGTCCGCCGAGGATCTGCACCACACCGAAGGAGGTGAAGGTGAACAGGAAGACCATCAGCGCGGCGGCGGCCACCGCCGGTCCGAGCGCGGGCAGGGTGACGCTGCGCCACGCGCTCAGCCGTGAGGCGCCGAGCATCCGCGCGGCCTCCTCCTGGCGTGGGTCGAGCTGCGCCCAGAGCCCGCCGACCGTCCGCACGACGACCGCGTAGTTGAAGAAGACGTGCGCGAGCAGGATCGCCCACACGGTGGTGTCCAGCCGTACGCCCCAGAGGTCGTCCAGCAGCCCGCCGCGCCCGACCAGCGCCAGGAACGCCGTACCGACCACGACCGTCGGCAGCACGAACGGCACCGTGACGACCGCCCGCAGCACCTGCCTGCCGGGGAAGTCGAGGCGGGCGAACACATACGCGCCCGGCAGCGCGATCAGCAGCGTGAGCGCGGTCGAGGCGAGCGCCTGCCAGGTGGTGAACCACAGGACGTGCCGGATGTCCGACTGGGTGAGCACCTCGGCGAACCACCCGAACTGCCAGGCCCCGTCGGCCTTCAGCCCGCGGCCGACGATCGCGGCGACCGGGTAGGCGAAGAAGACCGCGAAGAACGCGACGGGCAGGGCCAGCAGCGCGAGCCGAGCCGCGCTCCCGCGGGCGTTGCGGGTGATGCGGGCGTTGCGGGCGTTGCGGGCTACTTCAGTACGAGCGATGTCCACGACTTGACCCACTCGTCACGGTTTTCGGCGATCTTCGCCGGGTCCATGGTCTGGGGATCGTCGGCCTGCGGGCCGAACTCCACGAACTCCTGCGGCACCTGGGCGCCCTCACGCACCGGGTAGACGAACATGTTCAGCGGCATGTCGTCCTGGAACTCCTTGGTGAGCAGGAAGTCGAGGAGCGCCTTGCCGCCCTCGGGGTTCTTCGCGTTGCTCAGCAGCCCGGCGTACTCGACCTGCCGGAAGCAGGTGCCCATGGCCACGCCTGTCGGGGCGGTCGTCGGCTTCGGGTCGGCGAAGACGACCTCGGCGGGCGGGGAGGAGGCGTACGACACGACCAGCGGCCGGTCGCCGCCCGCCTTCCTGCCGCCCGCGGAGCCGGAGAACTCCTCGTTGTAGGCCTGCTCCCAGCTGTCGACGACCTTCACGCCGTTGGCCTTGAGCTTCTTCCAGTAGCCCGCCCAAGCGTCGTCGCCGTACTTCGCGGCCGTGCCGAGCAGGAAGCCGAGGCCGGGTGAGGAGGTGGAGGCGTTCTCCGTGACCAGGAGGTTCTTGTACGCGGGCTCGGCGAGGTCGTCGAGGGTCTGCGGCGGGTCCAGCTCGCGCTCGCTGAACCAGGCCTTGTCGTAGTTGACGCAGATGTCGCCGGTGTCGACGGGCGTGACACGGTGCTTGTCCAGGTCGGCCAGGTACTCGGGCAGGACCAGGTCGGTGCCCTTCGCCCGGTACGGCTGGAAGAGACCGTTGTCGAGCGCGCGGGACAGCAGGGTGTTGTCGACGCCGAAGAGGACGTCGCCCTGCGGGTTGTCCTTGGTCAGGACGGCCTTGTTGACGGCCTGACCTGCGTCTCCGTCCTTGAGGACCCTGACCTGGTAGCCGGACTGCTTCTCGAAGGCGGCTATCACGCTCTTGGACACGGCCCACGAGTCGTGACTGACGAGCGTGACCGTCTTGGAGTCCGCGCCCTCGCCACCGGACCCCGAGGACCCGCACGCGGACAGCGTGACCAGGCCCAGCCCGATGACGACCGCGGTGAACTTCTTGGTGGTGCTCACTGACTTTCCTCCTGGCTGACCAGGAAGAGACGCGGCCCTGCCCGGGACCTGGAAGGGGTTTCCCGGGCAGGGCGCAACAGCTTGAGTGACGACCGATCTCCCTACCCAGAATGACCTGGGCGAGGTTCAGAGGGTCTGCGGACTGTCCCGCACTCTCAGCGCTGTGGCGCTCCCCTGCCGGAATATGAAGATGTGTACCGCGTCAGACTACCGCTCGGTGGCGGCGAGCTGACCACACGCCCCGTCGATCTCCTGGCCACGGGTGTCCCGGACCGTCACCGGCACACCATGGGCGGCGATGGCCTCGACGAAGGCCTTCTCGTCCTCGGGCCGGGACGCCGTCCACTTGGAGCCCGGAGTCGGGTTCAGCGGGATGAGGTTGACGTGCACGGGCTTGCCCTTGAGCAGCCGGCCGAGCCGGTCACCACGCCATGCCTGGTCGTTGATGTCCCTGATCAGCGCGTACTCGATGGACAGCCGCCGCCCGGACTTCTGCACATAGTCGAACCCGGCATCGAGCACCTCGCGCACCTTCCAGCGGGTGTTCACGGGGACGAGGGTGTCGCGCAGCTCGTCGTCCGGGGCGTGCAGCGAGATCGCCAGCCGGCACTTGAAGCCCTCGTCGGCGAAGCGGTGGATCGCCGGCACCAGTCCGACCGTCGAGACCGTGATCCCACGCTGCGACAGCCCGAGCCCGTCCGGCTCGGGGTCGGTCAGCGCGCGGATGGCCCCGACGACACGCTTGTAGTTGGCCAAGGGCTCGCCCATGCCCATGAAGACGATGTTCGACAACCGCGAGGGCCCGCCGGGCACCTCACCGTCGCGCAGCGCCCGCATACCGTCCACGATCTGGTGGACGATCTCGGCGGTGGACAGATTGCGGTCGAGCCCCGCCTGCCCGGTGGCGCAGAACGGGCAGTTCATCCCGCACCCCGCCTGTGAGCTGATGCACATGGTCACCCGGTCCGGGTACCTCATCAGCACGGACTCGACGAGCGTCCCGTCGAACAGCCGCCACAGCGTCTTACGGGTGGTCCCCTCGTCCGTCGACAGATGCCGTACGACGGTCATGAGCTCAGGAAGCAACGCCTCCCGCAGCTTCCCGCGCGACCCGGCGGGGATGTCGGTCCACTGCTCAGGGTCGTGCGCGTACCGCGCGAAGTAGTGCTGCGAGAGCTGCTTGGCACGAAACGGCTTCTCACCGATCTCGGCGACGGCTTCCTTGCGCTCGGCAGGCGTGAGATCGGCAAGATGCCGCGGCGGCTTCTTGGCTCCGCGCGGGGCGACGAATGTGAGTTCTCCGGGCTTAGGCATGGCCCCACCAGTGTCGCAGATCCACTCGAGTGACCCGCGGCTGCCGCCGCCTACGACGGTCGGTAGTAGCCACCACCGGTCGCCACTGAGCACCCTCGGACGGCCCAGGGACGGCCCAGGATCGATCACGCGTCGCCCGACTGCCACTCGTCGAGCCGGACCCTGACCTGGTGGTTGCGGTCGTTGTGCCAGTAGACCTCACCACAGACGAAGGTCCCGAGGGCCGGGAGCTCCATCCCAAGCGGCATGCATGTGATCTCCGCCAGCGCTATGGCGTCCGGCACACCATCTATACATATGAAGACCCCGAACGGCTGGCGCCCGATGACGGCTCCGGTGATCCGGCTCCCTACAGGCGGGGCGGCGACGGTCGCCACCCAGCTCGCCCGCACCGCCTCGGCGGCCGCCACTTCAGAACTGGCGGGCCACGCATATGCGTCCATCGCGACAGCATGACCCAGCGAGCGCTCAGAAGGCGCTGGGTGGGATCGCCGATGCACGCCCTGTGACCTCATGTTCTCCGGTTGACGATTGTGGACCTGCGGCGCCTTCGACACGCATTCGACAGAGGGGCTGGCGATGCATGTCGGTCTGGAGCCGCCCACCCGAGGTATCGGTCTTGGCGTGCCGGCTCGTACCGGGGAAGGGTGCCTCGCCCTGCTCTGCGCCCTCTTCGAGATGGTCTGGGCCGGAGCCCAGCCACTCGCCGACACACCACGGCATCACGCACATGCCCTGACCGAGAGCGAGTACACCGTCTTGAAGCACCTCGCCGCCGGCTACACCGACCAGGCGATCGCACCGCGGCTCAACCCCTCGCTACGTTCAGTCCCAAGCACATCCGTGGCCTCGTGGCGCGCTGGAGCATGACCCGCCTCGCACCCCGTGCTGCGTGAAGTCCGTCCGTCGCTCGACTTCGTCGGCGGCAACTCTCTCACCTGCCATTTTCCCTCGGCTAACAGCGGATGTGAACAGTCACATATCACTGGGCCCAGCAGGAAGGTGATCATGACGCAATCAGCAGAGGTCTCGCGCGCGCCCCGAGTCTTGAGCATTCACCGGGGAGAGGGTCTCGAGTTCATCGAGTCGCATCCGAGCGAACCGGGTAAGGGCGTCCGCGTGGCAACCTTCCTCGGACCGGAGGACGGTGCCACTCACCTGTCGATCGCGATCGTCGAACTGGAGCCCGGCGGTCACATCGTCGGACACCGGCACCCGTTCGAGGAGTCGTTCTTCGTCCTGGAAGGGAATCCGCTTCTGGCGGTTGCCGACCACAATTACGCTCTGCGCCCGCAGGACTTCGGGTTCGTGCCCTATGCCGTGGGTCACGCCTGGAGCAACCCGTCGGACGAGCGCGTGCGCATGTTGCGTGTGCACGCTCCGCAGGCGCGTCCCATCGACGGCAGGGGAACGTGGGGGGTGTTCGAGGCGCCGGAGACGAAGGTGCCGACAGAGGGCGTGACCGTCGACGAGCTCGACCCCTCCAAGCCGTACGTCGGTCACTTCGAGCAAACGGACATGGCGCCGCCCGGTTCGATCTCGATGCCGGGCTACCACGGTGCGAACGTACAGAACGTCCAGATCCGCATGATGGTGGACGATCTCCTGGGGACACGCCACCACGCCATGTTCATGGTGCAGTTCACACCCAGCCTCGTGGATGACGCTCCGCTCAAGACCGCGAAGGAGCACTTCCACCCCTTCGAGGAGACCTACTACTTGATCTCCGGCCGGACTCGGGCCTTCTGCGACGGCAAGGAGGACCTCGCCGGGGTCGGCGACCTCATCTTCGCCCCCGTGGGTGCGTCGCACGGCTTCGCGGCGCTCGGCACGGAGCCGCTGTGCTGGATCGAGGTGCAGTCACCGACGCCGCCGGCCAGCGGTGGATTCACCTTCCACAACGACTGGGCGAATCAGACCAACATGGGTTGATGGTCCCCGTCGCGGCGCGACCCCTCCCCCTGTCCGGGCTCGGCTGAGCCCGGACAGGGGGCAGCGTGCGTTCATGGGCACCTCGATGGACTCCAAAATCGAACACATGCTTGAATTCGGCCATGCGAACGTTCCCCGCCGACCTCGCCAGGGCGCAGCAGGAGTGGAGCGCCACGTACCGGCAGCTCACCGAGCTGCCCTGCCGCACCGAACTGCGTCGGCGCCTGTACCGGCTCTCCACTCGGGTGCACCTCCATCGCCACTGGCACCAGCGGCGCCCGGGGCCTGCCGTATGGCGGGAGCTGCGGGACCGGGGACGACCGGCGCTCACGGGCGCGAGTGAACGGCCGCGCCCGTGACCCGCCCGCATGCGGGACCGTACGGCCCGGATGATCCTGAGGACATGTCCGGACCGATTCGTGTCATCGTGCATCCGCCGTCGCCCACGGGCGGTCGGCGCGTGCGTGTGGACGGCGAGATCCTCGGACTGGCCCACAACCTGACCGACGTCGCGGAGTTCCTCCGCCGAGCCGGCCTGGAGGTCGATCCGGCAGAGGTCGCCGCGGCCCCGTGGATCGACTGGCGAGGGGTGGGGCCTGATGTCTGGGGCCCCGATTCGCGAAGCTGAGACACCACGGAGACCCGGTGGCGGCCTGCGACAGCGGCTTGCCATGGCGTCCGTCGGTGCAGGGCTTGCACCTTGGGCAGCAGCATTCCCGGCCGAAGTATTCTCGGTAGAGGCTTTCCCACGCCAAGTGCGCTTATCCGATGGAACAATTGCGCTTTTCAACCTTCCAAGAGCCTTCCAAGAGCCTTCCAAGCACATCCCGAGTGGTTACCGGGGCCGCGGGCTAGTGCCCGAGAGTGGCCTCGAAGACCACACCCATAACCCTGATCGGGAACGGGCGTTTTATGAGTGCGGGTGAGTACTCGCGATGGTGTCAGGAAGGTAATTAACCTATGAAACGGGTTACCCGAAACAGTGTGTTCGCCGTTGCCGCCGCGTCCGGCGCGATGGCCATGGCGCTTCCCATGTCCACCGCCCTCGCGGCCGACGGAAGCAGCGCCGAGGGAGTGGCGGCAGGCTCTCCCGGGGTGGCCTCCGGCAACGCCATCCAGCTCCCCGTGAGCGTGCCGGTCAACATCTGCGGCAACACGGTGAACGTCGTGGGGCTGCTCAACCCGGCCGCGGGCAACTCCTGCGCGAACAAGGGCGGGGCGAAGGCCGCCGGTTCGCAGGACAGCACCGCCTCGGAGGACAGCACGACGTCGGAGGAGAGCACCGACTCCGCCGCTTCCAGCGTGTCCGGCGGGGCGTCGGCCCAGGGGCTCGCCACGGGTTCGCCCGGGCTGCTCTCGGGCAACGGCATCCAGCTCCCGATCGACCTGCCGGTGAACGTCTCCGGGAACAGTGTCGACGTCGTCGGCCTGGGCAACCCGGTGTTCGGCAACTCGTCGGTCAACGGCCCGGGCGAGCCCAGCCAGCCCCCGAAGACCTCGACCCCGAGCATCCCCGCACCGAGCACCCCGAGCACGCCGGTGAAGCCCGAGACCCCGAAGTCCCCGGCCCTCGTCCCGGCCCAGCCGGGCCCGCTCGTCGAGGTGCCCCAGCTGGCCCACACCGGAGCCGACCTCGCGGCCCCGGCCGTCGCCGGCACCGCGGCGCTCCTCCTCACGGGCACGATCCTGTTCCGCCGCTTCCGCCCGGGCCAGGCCCGCTGACCCGGTCGCCGCAGCGGAACCGCGGGCTGATCCCGTATCCCGATCAGCCTCTGCCAGGTCCAGCCGCCGCCCTGTCGCCACCCGAGGCGTCAGGGCGGCGGCTTCCGCTTTGCCGTGGTCGGCCGGACCAACCGTCGTTCCACGCCCGTCGTCCACCTCCCACCGCGCCCGCCCTCAGGACCGAACCGAGTAACCCCGGCACCGCGACCTCGTCGGAGGAACGCGTTCCTCGGCAGAACAGGGCCCCGGGAGAAGTCAGTGACACCTTCTCCCGGGGCCCAGCACGTTCGTGGCGGCGGCGGTGAAACGCGCCGTCGGCCGCCTTTCGGCGGCCGACGGCGCGGACTTGACCCTGCGGGTGGGCGGTCAGAGGGCCTGGCTGTTGCAGCCCATGTCCGAGCCGAGGTGGTTCTGCTGCGCGCCCGGGTTGCCCTCGCCGTTCAGCAGGTTGCCGGCCAGGCCGGTGAGAGCGCCGACGCTGCCGAGCACCTCGATGTTCATGTCGTGCGAGCGGCACTCGATGCCCTGCGTGAGCTCGAGGTCGTCGCCGAAGTCGCCGGCGACGGCGGTGGTGCCACCGAGGGAGCCGATGCTTCCGAGGATGGCGCCGACGAGGACGACCTTCTGAAACTTGCGCATTGCTACTCCGTTGGTCGAGCGGGTGGGGGGTGCAACAGGGGAAGTCGGTGTTGCGGACGGCTGCCGAGCGGCCGTCAGCCGAGTCGCGGAAGTCCCAGCTGGCCGACGGGCGGTGCCGCGATCTGTCCGAGGCCGACCGGCGACAGCTCCGGTGCGGTCGGCGGCGCGAGGAGCGGGTTGACGATCGGGTTCACCTGCGGGTTCACCTGCGGGTTCAGCTGCGGGGCGACCTGCATCGGAGGCTCCGGCGCGAAGGTCTGGGGGACGGCGAGCTGCGGTGCGACCTGCGGCATGACCTGAGGCACCACCTGAGGCATGACCTGCGGCTGCGGCGCGGGAGCGGCCTGCTGGGGGTAGGGCGCCGGGGCGGCCTGCTGCGGGTACGGCGCCGGAGCAGACTGCTGCGGGTACGGCGCGGGGGCGGCCTGCTGCGGGTACGCCTGCTGCGGATACGGCGCGGGGGCCGCCTGCTGCGGCTGGGGCGCCGCCGCGGCCTGCGCCGCACCCTGTGACGAGGCCGCGGAGTACGCGTAACCCGTCTGCTGCGGTGCGGCCTGCTGCGGGTACGGCGCGGGGGCGACCTGCTGTTGGTAGGGCGAGGCGGTGGCCTGTGCCGTCCCTTGCGTGGCGGCCGCGGCAGCGGGACCTGCCTGCTGCGGGGCCTGCGGGGCGGCCGCCGAGTGATCGGGAGCCGACATCGGAGCGCCACCGCCGTATCCCCCGGGACTGTCGGCATGGCTGACGTCGGCGCCGATGCCGGTCAGACCGCCGGCCGCTGCTACCACGAGCGCGGCCTTGTGAAGCTTGCGCATTAAACCCTCGGCCCTTCGATACCTGTAACGGTAATCCATTGCATTCCGTGCGCCCTCACGCGTGCGTACAGGCACGCGGCGCGCACTACGACTTCAGCAGCGGTCAATCATGAGGAGCACGTGGACTTCGCATCGGAACCAGCAGCGAATTCCCGCACACTTCTTCAGGTTCACGGTTGCCGCCCTCCCCCGTGGAACGAGGTCTTCTTCGCCACGGTCACGGCACAGGGAGGTCCGTCACCCATTTGCCGGTGTCAGCAGGCGAGTCGGGGCGGACGTCAATGCCCTTGCGGCAAATGGGTGACCCCGATCGGGCGCCCGTATCTGGCTCCGCGCCGACTTCGTTCCCCACGCGGCGAGAACGAGGGTCCGTCGCAGCCGCGCACCGTGGCAGTACGTCGACGACCGCGCCGCCTCATCAGCATTTCACCAAGTTCCGTGCACAGGTCAATGAAGGGCCGAGGATTCCATGCGCAAGCTTCAGCACGTCGCGCTCATCGTCGCAGCAGCCGGCGGCTTTTCCGCCGTCGGCGCCGGCCCAAGCTCCGCCGCCACTCCGGTCGCCTACGACGGCTATACACCGACTCCCGTTTCGCAGCCGGACGCCCAGGCCACCTCGGCCACCTCCGCGCAGGCGTCCGCGCAGACCTACGGCTCGTCGGCTCCGCAGCAGGCGGCTCCGCCCCGGGGCACCCAGGTCAACCCGCAGATCAACCCGCAGCTGAACCCGCAGATCAGCCCTCAGCTCTCTCCGCAGGCCCCGCAGGCTCAGCCCACCCGCCAGGCCGCCGCACCGGTGAGCCAGGCCAACCTGTTCCGCCCGTCGCAGGAGTGCAGCCCGCAGAACCTGCTCGCCGCGAACGTCCCGGTCGCCCTGCTCGCCGCCTCGCAGACCCGCGGTGTGGACTGCACCCAGGCCAACAGCCAGGCGAACTCGTTCGCCAATGCGCGCGCGAACTAAGGGCGTTGAAGGGTCAGGCGTCGACCGTGCCGGGCACGGTCGCCCGGTCGACGTCCGCCGACGGCATCACGACGAAGGGGTCGCTGCCGCCCAGCTCCAGCACCGTCTTCTTGACCATCTCGCCGGCCGTCGAGG